>WRBF01000005.1 GCA_009784685.1 Defluviitaleaceae bacterium
AATAATTCAGTACTTTTGCCTACGGCAAAAGCGGCTAACGCCGTCGGACTTCTTTCCGATACATGAAGAAGCGAATTTTTAGCTGCTTTAGGCGTGTTGTACATTGTATTGCAAGGGTAGCATCCCTTCCTGCCTTAGGATGCGTTTGAATATCTAATAAAATTGAAATTTAAGCGCATACCAAATACTTGATAATTTGTGAGGGGTTTTTGTTGTGTTACAAGAAAGTAACTATTTTTTTGATTTGTTTTTACCAAATTGGGAAAGTTTACTTTTACGGAGCAAAAGCACCGGGATGCTTATGTCAAGAAAATACAAGTATTTAGGCAGGAAGGGGTGCTGGCTTAAAGGTTCTGACTTAAAGGGAGCGATGAAGTGCGTTATGTGTTGCTAAGCAATTTAAAACCGGGCATGACAGTCGCTCGCCCGTTTTATAACAAAAATCTTAATATATTATTAAATGAAGGCATGACTCTTAGTGAAAAGCATCTTATATCTCTTGATCGTATTGGATTACACGGTATATATGTTCATGACGAGTTTTCGACCGGAATTAAGCTTGCCACAGTTATTGACGATAAGAGCAAAATGGTCTTTGCGGGTGCGGTTAATAATGTATTTGAAGGTGTAGGTAAAACCCTTCCTCCTGACCACGGAATCTTAAAAGATGTTATCAAAGATTTGGTAGGACAAGTTTCTGATAACAGAGATACAGTTGTAAACATGCTTGACTTAAAGCAGTTTGATGATTACACATTTCAGCATAGCCTTAACGTCTGTATTTTATCAATTGTAGTTGGTGTTCAACTTGAACTTTCCGGCAAGGCGTTAGAAAGTTTAGCTCTTGCTGCTGTATATCATGATATTGGCAAGCTTAAAGTGCCACATGCTATTTTAAATAAACCGGGAAGGCTTGATGAAAAGGAATTTGAAATGATGCGTCAGCATCCTGCGTTAGGTGTTGAATATTTAAAGAGTATAGGAGAGTTAAATACATTTATTGAAATGGGTGTTTTGCAACATCATGAGCGGTATGATGGCAGCGGATATCCAAAAGGTCTTAAAGGAAAGCAGATAAGTGAATTTGCTCGTATTATTTCGATTGTAGATGCCTTTGATGCTATTACCTCTAAGCGTTCATATAAAGATTCTTTTTTGCCCTCAGAAGCGATTGAATACATCATGGCAAACGTAGGTTTACACTTCGATTATGATATTACGAAAGTATTCTTAACCAGAATATTGCCATATCCGGATGGTATATCTGTCGAGCTTAGTAATGGGCTTAGAGGCGTGGTTGTTAAAAATCATGAAGTATTCCCTATGCGTCCTGTGATCAAAATTATTCCAAAAAACGTTGCAGAGCCTTCATTCCTGTTAGATTTATCAAGTTCGAAGGCGATAACTATTACCATTACCAGGATTATTGAGTAATGGCCGATGTGATAAAGTATACTGAAATATAATTTTAGAAAGTGGGATTTTACGTGAAAATAAGCATAGATATAAACAATTTATTTGTGAAGGCGGGTTTGTTGCTGGTTATATTTGCCATTTTAAGCTTAGTCCTATCAGGTTGTTCGCAGCCGGATGATAGTATTGATACAGATGTGCCGCCAATAGGTGACTTTGATGCCGGAGAAAGAGATTCGTTAGATGATTTCACTATGGAAGCCGTTACGATGGACAACATATTAGAATTTGTTACTCTAAGTCAACATAGGGGCATTGAGTATGATCCTGTTCAAGCAGATATTGTAACTGATCAAGATATAGATGCGGTAGTAATTGAGCATTTGACTTTTGGCACGAACTTAGTTGAAGTTACAGTAAGGTCTGCTATGTTAGGCGATGTGGTTATTATAGACTTCGAGGGATTTGTTGATGGGGTTCCGTTTGAAGGAGGAACCGCAGAAAATTCTATGCTTCAAATAGGGTCAGGGCAATTCATTCCGGGTTTTGAAGAGCAGATTATAGGTCATGACATAAATGATGTATTTGAAATCAATGTTACTTTCCCGGATGATTATTTCATGCCGGAACTTGCAGGGCAAGATGCTTCTTTTACAATTAACCTTAAAGCAATTTATATAGAAGTCCCTCAAGAGCTTACAGATGAATTCGTAACCACTTATTTAGGTATTGAATCAGTCGAACAATACAGGGAAATTATTAGAGAACGCCTAGAGCAAGAAATGGAGCTTCAAGCGAAAAATGAGATGAGGCGGCAAGTTTGGCTTGCGGTAAGCGAAAGCGCAACCATACACAGCTATCCGCTGCAAGAGCTTGAATTTGCGGCAGATAGAATTTTGCTTCAGTTTAGAGAAGCGGCGATGACACATAATTCAGAGTTAGAAGATTTTATTGAGCAAGCTTTTGGTGTTCCGTATCAGGATTTTCTCAACAATTACATCAGGCCGGATGCATTTATTGATGTGCGTCAGGATTTGGTTTTGCGTGCTGTAGCAGCGACAGAGGGAATTACTGTAACTGAAGAGGAATTAAATACAGAAATTCGCAGATTCACAGATGAATTTGACTTCGAAAGCGAAATGGAGTTTTTGCAGTATATTGGTGGAGAGGGCAGAGTCTGGATGGCACTGCTTTCGGAGAAGGTTATTGATGTTCTTATGTACCATGCGGTTGAAAGGGGATAATTCCGATTGGATTTAATAACAGCTCTTGCGGAGGTAGGTTTAATGAAGAGATTCTTTATCAAAACATGTACTGTAATGCTGACAGCAGTTTTTTTGATTAGTTCTTTGTTAACTGAGCTAGCCCTAGCTTCAGAACCTATGGCGTCAATAAATCAAACTGTTTTATTTTCGGATGTCCCTGCCGACAGCTGGGCTGTAAATGTTATCGAATCCGCTGTGCAAAACGGATTAATGAGCGGAATGGGCGACGGTACTTTCGGGTATGGTTCAACGATTACTCGTGCTCAATTTGTAACGATTTTGGGTAACATGTTTGGTTGGGGTAATGATGATTTCTTGTCTGCCAGTCATGGGTTTAGAGATGTTTCCACTGATCATTGGTTTTTTGATGCAGTAGAAAACGCCTATAAGCAAGGAGTCATTGAGCATGGTGATATGTTTTCCCCAAATGCACCAATTTTGCGGCAAGACATGGCTGTTATGTTAATAAAGGCTTTGGGATATAGTACATTGGCGGAGCAAGTGGAAAGATTTGAAGCTAACCCTTTTTCTGATGTAGATGCACGTATAGGCTATATCATTATCGCTCATGACATAGGCATGATAAGCGGTATTGGGGATGGTCAGTTTGCTCCAAGTAATACCGCAACCAGAGAGCAAGCAGCGGCAATGATTACTCGTGTGTACGACAGGCTTAACGCACCGATTAGCTGGGTTCATGGTTTTTATGCTTTTGGGTCTTTTGGGCAGCGAAATTTAATCAGAGATATGGATGCGGTATCATTTGGATGGAGCCAAATGGAGTGGGATACAGAAACAGGTGCAAGGCTTAATACAACAGCTGTAGGCGATAACCCTTGGGTTATACCTAGCGGTTATGAACTTATTGCAAATTTTCCTCGTGAGAATAATGCAACATCGCATTTGAATGTATTTATGGACACCACTATGAATCTCGACAATATGTTAGCTAATTCAAATTCGCGTACCCAAGCTGTTAATGCTATCCTCTACGAAGCTACTCGTATATATACTGCAATTGACCGCAGTCCATTTGATGGTGTAACCATAAACTTTGAAGGGCTTAGAGATACTGCTGCCCGCTCTAATTTTAATGCCTTTTTGACTGAGCTTTCACATAGCTTAAGGTTGGCAGGACTTACTCTTTTTGTCACAGTCCACCCTGCAACAATAGATGGGATATATTTTGATGGATATGACTTTAGAGCTATAGGTCAGCTTGCTGATAAAGTAATTTTGATGGTACATGACTATCATCCTCGGTCTTTAGAGGGCTTTTTAGGAACTCAGTGGCAAAGACATGCCGCTTTGACACCTATTTCAGAAGTGTATCGGTCACTAAAAGCAATTACCGACCCTATCACCGGTGTTGAAGATAGGGACAAAGTCGTCTTTGCATTTAGTTTTCCAAATATCGGCTGGTTTGTTGATGAAAACAACAATGCGATTTCTTCATCCCCTATATCTGTGTCAATGGAAACTGCTGCAATGCGTATGAGCCAGGCTGATACTTATTTTGGATGGTCTGAAACGCATCGCAACCCATACATCATTTACACAACAGAAAATGGCGACAGGGTATTTCTTTGGTTTGAAAATAGCCGCAGTATATATGAGAAATTGAAATTATCCAGACTTTTTGGTATAACAAGAACATCGGTCTGGAGGATGGGCATTATACCGAATGAAAATGAATGGGATGTTTGGGAAAATTTTTTAAGATAGAAGATACTTAGCGGTAACTGACCCGGCACAATCTAAAATATCTGACGACTTACCCTCAAAAAGCACATTTCCGCCTGCCTCGCCGCCGCCGGGACCAAGCTCTATTGCGTAGTCAGCGGATTTTAAAACTGCTAGATTATGCTCAATAAGAAAAACGGAATTCCCCGCATCAACCATTTGATCAAACAGCTTAATTATCATCCGGATATCTTTTAAGTGAAGTCCGTCCGTTGGCTCGTCTATAACAAACACTTCGCCTTTGCTGTTCAAATAAGATGCAAGTTTGAGCCTTTGAAGTTCCCCGCCTGAAAGCGTGGAAAGTGACCGATTAAGCCTCAGATACCCAAGTCCAACATCCATAGCCGGGCGCAGCTTAGCTGATATTGCTCCATCTTCGAAAATTGCACATGCATCATCAATCGTTAAGTCCATCGTTTGAGATATATCCCGACCGTCCACTTTATGTTGAAGTGCTTCGTCTGAATATCGTAGACCGTTACAAGCTTCGCAGACTGTTTCAATTGAATCCATAAACACCATTTCTGAAACAATTATGCCTTTGCCATCGCAAACAGGGCATGCACCTTTTCCGTTAAATGAGAATAATGCTGTGCTTTGCTTACATTCTTTAGCATAAAGTTTCCTAATGTCGTCGGCTGCTTCAAGATACGTTGCTGGTGTTGATCTCAGACTTATGCCGATACTCTTTTGGCTTATATACACCACTTCCTTAGGATATTTTTCACAGAAATAACTCATAAGAGAACTTTTGCCCGACCCGGCGACTCCTGCTATTACGGTTAAAACGCCTAATGGCAAATTAACAGTTAAATCCTTCAAGTTATGGGTATTTGCGTTTTCAAGCAAAAACCAACTATTTGGTCTGCGAACTTCTTTTCTAAATGGTGTATTTTCGTTTAGCATTTTTGACGTAATCGTTTCGCTTTTAATCAAATTTCCATAGCTTCCTTGAAATAAAACTTCGCCGCCGCTTTCTCCCGATCCGGGTCCCATATCGACTATATGCCCTGCGGTTTTTATCATTTCTTCGTTATGTTCAACTAACATGATAGTATTACCGTTATCAGCAAGCTTTTTGATTGATGCTTTAAGCAGCTTTATATCATGGCTATGAAGCCCGACGCTAGGCTCGTCCAGGACATATAAGACATCTGAAAGCGGTGAGTTTATATGCTTTGCAATTTTGCACCGGCTTGCTTCTCCGCCCGAAAGTGTGCCTATTCCCCGGGAAAGGGTCAGATAAGAGAGGCCTATATCGCAAAGAGCAGACACCCGTTGAGATAATAGTGTCTTAATGTCAACAGCGATAGGGTCTGCTATTTCGTTAAGCCAATTTAAAAGTTTCAAAAGCGGCATGTCGGTTATATCGGAAATGTTTTTGCCGTTTATCAAGCACGACAAGGCGTTTTTATTGAGCCTTTTGCCGTTACATTCAGGGCATACCCCTGAGTTTAGCATCGGATCTAAAAGTTTACGATGAAGCTTTCCTTCATCTGAATGAATTACGCTTCGATACATTCTGTTTACAAGCCCCTCAAATTTTGCACTTTTAGGCCAGTTAGACGGCGGATTTTTAAGCTTTATTTGTGGCGAGTGTAAAAAAAGTTCAATCTCTTCCTTTGAGTAATCCTTTATTTTTTTATCAAGATCAAAAAGTCCGCTGAAGGCATATCGCTTCCAACGCCAAAGCCCCGGTTCAAATGCGGCATATTTTATAACTCCTTCATCATTTAGAGATTTATTAAAATCGACAAGCTTATGTATATCAAGCTCGTCTATTGTACCAAGACCATCACATCTTGGGCATCGACCAAGTGGGTGGTTAAACGAAAAAGAGTTGGAAAAGCCAACAAAAGGTTTTCCAATGCGTGAAAAAAGAAGCCTGAGAGGCGAATAGATATCGTTATAAGTTCCAACGGTTGAGCGGGAATTTTGTGCAGGTTTTTTGCGATCGATAATAATTGCAACAGGCAAATTTTCAATTTTTTCTACGTTAGGTCTGCCATATTTGGGTAAATACTGTGCGGCAAAGCTTGGAAACGTGTCGTTAAGCTCTCTGCGTGACTGTGCCGCAATTGTGTCAAGTACAAGGGATGACTTGCCCGACCCGGAAACACCTGTTACCACTATTATGTTATATTTGGGGAGGGAGAGAGTAATGTTTTTAAGGTTATTCTCTTTCGCACCTATGATGTTAATATGTTTGCTATGTGCCATTTTTCAACCGCCTAATTTAATCAAAATTCTGCAAATGGAACAAAAATCTGACGAAATCAGATTATGCACTATTGCCGTTCCAATCAAGAAGATATCATAAGCTTTGTCAGCTGTCAAAACAATTCCAAAAAACTTGCAATATTTAACAAATCACTATTGTAATTCTGTCGAATTTGTGTTATTTTATATTAGACTTAAATTTTTAAAAGGGGAGAGTGTAATTTAAATGAGTAACAATTCAAAAACAAGCAATTCAAATGGGAAAGGTTATGCAAGATTTATAATTCCGTCCCTAATAGGTGCTTTTTTGTTCTTAGCGCCTATACCTACCGAAAATGCGTTCAATATTCCGTTAGGTATCGCTATTGACTTTGTCGGCGATCAATTTAGCCAAATTTCATTTGGTACATATGGTGTTTACTTTGGGGATGGAGTGTACGATGGTAATTTTGATCTTCGTCACATGATAGGGCTTATAACTATTACTATCGCATTTTTGGGTATGCTACTTGCGCATTTTGTTAAGCCCGCTTTTATTATGAACAATCCTGTGCTTAAAAGTGTTTTTATCAGCTCTCCGGTTTATTTTATCAGCAAAGTTATAGGATTTATCATAATTTGGATGATTTTCTTAAACATCGGTCCGGATGAGGTGATAGCCTCATGGACAGGGGATGTTATGGTTGTGCTTTTAGCAAGCCTTGTTGTTATTTTCTTGGTTTTAATACCCGGTATCCCGCTTTTAACGGATTTCGGTCTTATGGAGTTTATCGGTACGTTCATTAAAAAAGTTGTACGTGTTTTATTCACCCTTCCCGGACGTGCAGCCGTTGACCTTGTTGCATCATGGTTCGGTTCTTCTGCCGCTTCAATTATGATTACCCGCGGACAGCATGAAAAAGGGTTTTACACAGGGCGTGAAGCTGCTGTTGCAACTACTAACTTTGCAATTGTTTCTGTGCCGTTCACTTTCGTTGTTGCTCGTACTGCCGGCTTAGCTGATTATTTCTTTACCTTCTATTTCATAATGGCAGTAGCTGTGCTTTTTCTTGCTGTACTTATGCCTAGAATATGGCCTTTGAAAAAAATACCCGATACTTACCTTGAAGATGTTGGTAAGCAGATTACTGAGGAAGAAGTTCCTCAAGGAACGTCTCAATTTGCATGGGCTACCGAATCAGCTTGTGCAAGAGCCAAAAAGACTACAGTTAAAGACGTAGTTGACAGTGCATTAAGCGGATATGCCGGAATTTTCTTCGATTTGCTCCCTGTTCTCCTTGCTTGGGGTACTATAGCTATGGTAATTAATGAGCATACGGATATTTTTACTTGGATCTCATGGCCTATGGGTCAGCTATTGACACTTTTCCAAGTTGAAGGTGCTATGGAGTTTGCTCCTGCAACGCTTGTTGGTTTTGTTGATATGTTTATACCTGCGTTGATGATTGGTAGTGCGCCTGACCAAACGAGAATGATTTTAGGAACTTTGTCGGTTGTTCAAGTTATTTACCTTGCTGAAACAGGTGCGTTAATTCTTAAGTCTAAAATTCCGCTAAATATCGGGAAACTGTTTATTATCTTTATGATGAGAACGCTTATAAGCTTACCGATTATTGTCGGGCTTACTTGGCTTATGTTTAATCCGTAAAGGCTTAGGTTTAAACCCTAATATACAAGGTTTTTAAAGGATAGAGTTTCCTTCATATAGGGAGCTCTATCCTATTGAGTTTTAATTTTAGCATTTTAATACTTGAATTTTGAAAATAATGGTTGACAAGTGTTAATTGCTATGATACTCTGTACTGTAGTGTTTCACTCAAAATGGGAAAATTTTGACATTGCAAGTTACTGACATATTTTACCAAATTATGCATATTTCTGAAAAGGCGGTTGGTGTATGGAAAAAGGTAGGATAAAACCAATTAAACTTGGTAATCAAACTCGTATGAGTTATTCCAAGATAGAAGAAGTTTTGGAGATGCCAAATTTAATTGAAGTGCAAAAAGACAGTTACGAATGGTTTTTTGACGAAGGTCTTAAAGAAGTTTTCAGAGATATTTCACCCATAACCGACTATAGCGGCAATTTGGTACTTGATTTTATTGACTTTAAACTTGATCAAAGCCCTAAATATACAATAGAAGAATGTAAAGAGCGGGATGCAACGTATGCCGCTCCTTTGCGTATAAAATGCAGGCTTTATAACAAAGAACTTGATGAAATAAAAGAACAGGAAATTTTTATGGGTGATTTTCCGCTCATGACAGATACGGGTACTTTTATAATAAATGGTGCTGAACGTGTTATTGTAAGCCAGCTTGTGCGCTCACCGGGGATTTATTATTCTATAGATTATGACAAAACAGGCAAAGAACTTATTTCATGTACTGTTATTCCAAATAGAGGCGCATGGCTTGAATATGAAACAGATCCAAATGATGTTTTCAGCGTTAGGGTTGACCGCACGAGGAAAGTGCCGATAACTGTTTTAATCCGCGCACTTGGCGTTGGAACGGACAGCGAAATTAAAGAGCTCTTCGGTGAAGAGCCTAAAATACTTGCTTCAATCGAAAAAGATTCGAGCAAGAACTATGAAGAGGGACTTTTAGAAATTTATCGCCGCGTAAGACCGGGGGAACCACCGACTGTTGAAAGTTCAGAATCTTTACTTCGCAGTATGTTTTTTGACCCTAAGCGTTATGACCTTGCGAAGGTTGGGCGCTATAAATTTAACAAAAAGCTTAGTTTTAAAAATCGAATTACGGGCTATGAATTAGCAGAATCCGTTGTTGATATTGAAACAGGAGAAGTTCTTGCTGAGGCAGGAACGGTTATTGATGCAAGGCTTGCAGATGAAATTCAAGATGCAGGCTGTGCCTTTGTATTGCTTAAAATTGATGAAAGAAGTGTAAAAGTCCTTTCAAATCTTATGGTTGCTGCGGATCAATATCTTGCACCTTTTGGGCTTGATACCAAAAAGATGGGTATAAAAGAGCGTGTTTACTTGCCGTACCTTAAAGAGCTTATCGAAACATATGAACAGCCAAAAGAGCTTGAAAATGCTATTACTCAAAATATGCTTAAACTAATTCCGAAATATATCACCCTTGAAGATATTATGGCATCTATAAGTTATGTGCTTAACCTTGATTACGGAATAGGGTATAAGGATGATATCGACCATTTAGGCAATCGCCGCATTAGGGCTGTTGGTGAACTTTTGCAAAATCAGTTCAGAATTGGTCTTGCAAGGATGGAACGTGTCGTTAAAGAGCGTATGACGCTTCAAGATATGGAAGTTGCTACGCCGCAGGCATTGATTAATATTCGTCCTGTTGCCGCTGCTATAAAAGAGTTTTTTGGCAGTTCACAACTTTCACAGTTTATGGATCAAACGAATCCGCTTAGTGAACTATCACATAAACGCCGTCTTTCCGCACTTGGTCCCGGTGGTCTTTCGAGGGAGCGTGCAGGGTTTGAAGTGCGCGATGTTCACAGTTCGCATTATGCGCGTATGTGTCCGATTGAGACTCCGGAGGGACCGAATATCGGGCTTATTAACTCACTTTCAACCTTTGCCCGTATAAACGAATATGGCTTTATCGAAGCTCCGTACAGGCTTGTTGAGCATAATGGCGATGATACTCGTGTAACAAATGAGTTTATATATGTTACTGCTGACGAAGAGGAAAACTACACGCTTGCACAGGCGAACGAGCCTCTTGATGAAACAGGGCGTTTTATTCATAAAAGGGTTTCCGGTCGTTTCCGTGAGGATATTATCGAAGTTGATAAAGAAGTAGTAGACCTTATGGACGTTTCACCTAAGCAAATAGTTTCTGTTGCGACTGCGCTTATACCGTTTCTCGAAAACGACGACGTTACTCGTGCTCTTATGGGTTCAAACATGCAGCGTCAAGCTGTTCCGCTTCTTAGCTCTGAAGCACCTATAGTCGGTACTGGTATGGAGCATAAAACTGCCAGAGATTCAGGTGTTGTTGTAATTTCAAGGACAGATGGCGTTGTTGAAAGAGTTTCCGCAAGTGAAATAATTGTAAGAAGCGGCAGCGGAGCAAAAGAAGTTTATAAACTTACTAAGTTTTTGCGTTCAAACCAAGGTACTTGTATGAACCAAAAACCTATAGTTATTAAAGGTCAGGTTATTAAAAAAGGCGATGTAATTGCCGATGGTCCTTCAACTCAAGGCGGCGAGCTCGCCCTCGGTAAAAACCCGCTCATAGGCTTTATGTCATGGGAAGGTTATAACTACGAAGATGCTATTTTGCTTAGTGAACGTCTTGTTGAAGAAGATGTCTACACATCAATTCATATAGAGGAATATGAAGCCGAGTCTCGTGATACAAAGCTTGGACCTGAAGAAATTACAAGAGATATCCCAAATGTTGGTGAGGATGCTCTTAAAGATCTTAATGAAGACGGAATAATCCGTATTGGTGCTGAAGTTCAGCCAAATGATATTTTAGTTGGAAAGGTTTCCCCTAAAGGAGAAACTGAGCTTACGGCAGAGGAAAAGCTTTTACGTGCAATTTTTGGCGAAAAGGCACGCGAAGTGCGTGATGCTTCTTTAAGAGTTCCGCATGGTGAAAGTGGTATTATTGTTGATGTTAAAATATTTACCCGCAAAAATGGCGACGAATTGCCGCCGGGAGTTAATCAGCTTGTTAGGGTTTATATAGCGCAAAAGCGTAAAATATCAGTAGGCGATAAAATGGCAGGTCGTCATGGTAATAAAGGTGTTATTTCAAGAGTTTTACCTGTTGAAGACATGCCATTTTTACCAAATGGGCGTCCGCTTGATATCGTGCTTAACCCGCTTGGAGTTCCTTCTCGTATGAACATAGGGCAGGTTCTTGAAGTCCACTTAGGTTTGGCGTCTAAAGTTCTTAATTGGAAAGTGTCTACCCCTGTTTTTGACGGAGCAAACGAGATTGATATTATGGACACTTTAGAGCTCGCTAATGATTATGCAAACTTAAAATGGGAAGAATTTGAAGATAAGTGGAGAAGCATCGTCGATGAATGTATATTTGACGAACTTGAAAAGAATAAAGACGAGAAAAACGAATGGAAGGGTATGCCTATAAGCCGTGACGGCAAGATACACCTTAGAGACGGACGAAGCGGTGATTACTTCGACCATCCTGTAACGGTAGGTTATATGCATTACTTGAAGCTTCACCATTTGGTTGATGATAAAATTCACGCTCGTTCTACCGGTCCTTATTCTCTCGTTACTCAACAGCCTTTGGGCGGTAAAGCACAGTTCGGTGGTCAGCGTTTTGGTGAGATGGAAGTTTGGGCACTTGAGGCCTACGGTGCAGCTTATACGCTTCAAGAAATTCTTACTGTTAAATCAGACGATATTATTGGGCGTGTTAAAACTTACGAAGCTATTGTTAAAGGTGAAAACATACCAGAACCGGGAGTTCCGGAGTCATTTAAAGTTCTTCTTAAAGAGCTTCAAGCTTTGTCACTTGATGTAAAAGTTCTTATGGATGATGAAACAGAAGTGGAAATTAGAGAATCGGTAGACGACCTTGACAACCTTAATGTAAACATTGAAGGCAAAGAAAGTGACCCGGCTTCAAATAAAATGGCTGATTCTGAAAAGGATTACGGTGGAATGAGTATTGTTGATTTAAGTAAGCCGGAATCCGAAAGCGGTCTAAATGACCTGGATGATGATATTGACGACGATGATTCAGATGATGATGGTGCGGATGAAGGTCTTGAAGCTTTTGATGATGATATTGATGCATTGATTGGTGTTACGGATGAGCCGGATGTATTGGATGAGTCTATTGATGAAGATTCTCTTGATGAATTTGCAGAAGACGCAGAATTTTTAGATGAATCAATTATCTTAGATGATAAAGACTTGATTCTTGACAGCGAATTGTTTGAAGACTCTATCGTAAGTGATGAACTTCCTGTTGATGTTGATTTGTTTGATAATTAATAGTATGAATAATGGCACGAAAGGGGAAAAATAATGACTACCCAAGCGAACCAAGCGAACCAAACTGCTCAAAATACAGAACAATCAATTACATTTGATTCAATAAAGATTGGTTTGGCTTCTCCAGAAAAAATCCGTGAATGGTCAAAAGGGGAAGTTAAAAAGCCTGAAACTATAAACTACCGTACTTTAAAGCCGGAACGGGAAGGTCTTTTCTGTGAAAAGATTTTCGGTCCTAATAAAGACTGGGAATGTCACTGCGGAAAATACAAACGAATTCGCTATAAAGGTATAATTTGTGATCGTTGCGGAGTTGAAGTTACGAAATCTAAAGTGCGCCGCGAGCGCATGGGGCATATTGAGCTTGCTGCTCCTGTTTCTCATATTTGGTATTTTAGAGGAATTCCAAGCCGTATGGGGCTTATTCTAAGCATGTCACCGCGTTCGCTTGAGAAGGTTTTGTACTTTGCTTCCTATATAGTCCTTGATCCGGGAGATTCGCTTCTTCAATATAAGCAAATACTTTCTGAAAAAGAATATCGAGATGCTATTGATAAATTCGGTAATAACTTTGAAGTTGGTATGGGTGCAGAAGCTGTTTACGAGCTTCTTAAAAATATTGATCTTGAAAAAGAAGCTGAAGAAATTAAATCAGGTCTTCGCGACACCACAGGTCAAAAACGCATTAGACATATCAAGAAACTTGAGGTTATTGAATCTTTCAGACTTTCCGGAAACCGCCCGGAATGGATGATTTTGAGCTCAATTCCGGTTATACCTCCGGATCTTCGTCCTATGGTTCAACTTGATGGTGGGCGTTTTGCAACAAGTGACTTAAACGATCTTTACAGACGTGTTATAAACAGAAATAATCGCTTGAGAAGGCTTTTAGACCTTAAAGCTCCTGATATTATTGTCCGTAATGAAAAACGTATGCTTCAAGAGGCCGTTGATGCACTTATTGATAATGGGCGCAGAGGCCGCCCTGTTACCGGTCCCGGTAATCGCTCTCTTAAATCTCTTTCTGATTTGCTTAAAGGTAAGCAGGGGCGTTTCCGTCAAAACCTTCTTGGTAAACGTGTTGATTATTCCGGTCGTTCGGTTATCGTTGTTGGACCAGAGCTTAAGCTTTACCAATGCGGCTTGCCAAAAGAAATGGCAATTGAACTTTTCAAGCCGTTTGTTATGAAAAAACTTGTGCAAGATGGTCTTGCGCATAACATAAAATCTGCTAAGCGTATGGTTGAGCGTATGCAGACGGAAGTTTGGGATATTCTTGAAGATGTTATTAAGGAACATCCGGTTCTTCTTAATCGTGCGCCTACCCTTCACAGATTGGGTATTCAGGCATTTGAACCTGTTTTGGTCGAAGGTCGTGCGCTTAAACTTCACCCGCTTGTTTGTACTGCGTACAATGCTGACTTCGATGGGGATCAAATGGCAGTTCACGTTCCGCTTTCTGTTGAAGCACAGGCGGAATGCCGTTTCTTGCTGCTTGCACCAAATAACCTGCTCAAACCATCTGATGGTGCGCCGGTTACTGTTCCTTCACAGGATATGGTTCTTGGTATTTATTACCTAACAATTAAAAAAGAAGACGAAAAAGGCGACGGAAACTATTACAAGGATGAACAGGAAGCGATTCTTGCATTTGAAAATGGGTTTGCAACACTTCATGCAAAAATATTTGTTCGTCGGACACTTGAAATTGATGGTGTGAAACATTCTCGTGTAATTGAAACAACTGTTGGAAGAATTATCTTTAATGAGGCTATTCCACAAGACATAGGGCTAGTTGATCGTTCGATATTCGAAAATAAGTTCCTTTATGAAGTTGACTTTCTTTGCGATAAAAAACTTCTTGCTAAAATTATTACGAGATGTATAAACAAACATGACTCAACGGAAACAGCTATTGTTCTCGACCGTATTAAAGCACTTGGTTTTAGATATTCAACGCAGGGTGCTATCACTGTTTCGGTTTCAGACATGGAAATACCTTCTGAAAAGGCTCATGTTATTGAAGCTGCCGAAGAACAAGTTGATATGATTTCAAAAATGTTCCGCCGTGGACTTATGACAGATCAAGAACGCCACGAAAAAGTTATTGAGGCATGGACAAGTGCGACTGATAAAATAACAACTGCACTTATCCAAGGGCTTGATCAATACAACAATATTTACATGATGGCGACATCAGGTGCTCGTGGTTCGAGTACACAGATTAAACAGCTCGCAGGTATGCGTGGTCTTATGGCTACACCTTCCGGTGGAATTTCAGAACTTCCTATTAAGTCTAACTTCCGTGAAGGGCTTTCGGTTCTTGAATACTTTATTTCAGCTCATGGCGCAAGAAAAGGTCTCGCAGACATTGCGCTTAGGACAGCGGATTCCGGTTATTTAACAAGAAGGCTTGTTGATGTATCTCAAGATATAATAATAAGAGAATGGGATTGCGTTTCTGAAGGAGAAGAAAAACCAGGACTTTATGTGTATGCGTTCAAAGATGGCGAGGAGATAATTGAGCCGTTAAGTGACAGAGTTAGAGGGCGTTGGGCTATTGAGAATATTGTGCATCCGACGACAGGCGAAGTTATCGCTACTGCTGATACCATGATTTCACATGACCAAGCAGAAGAAATTGAATCATCAGGCATCGACAAAGTTCTAATAAGAACTATCCTTACTTGCCGTTCACGTATCGGGCTTTGCTCAAAATGTTACGGAGCTAATATGGCATCAGGTCATATTGTTGGGGTAGGTGAGTCCGTCGGTATAATCGCTGCTCAATCAATTGGCGAGCCGGGAACACAGCTTACAATGCGTAACTTCCACTCCGGCGGTATTGCAAGTAACGAAGATATAACTCAAGGTCTTCCGCGTGTTGAAGAGCTTTTTGAAGCAAGAAAGCCGAAAGGGCTTGCTATAATTGCTGAATTCGGCGGAAAAGTTATGATAAACGAAACAAAGAAAAAACGAGAAATTGTAATTGTAAACCCGGAAACAGGTGAAACAAAGGAATATCTTATTCCATACGGTTCCCGCACGAAAGTATTAGCGGGTGATATAATTGAAGCCGGTGACGAACTGACTGAAGGTAGTGTATATCCGCATGATATACTTAAAATCAAAGGTCTGCGCGGCGTTCAAGATTATATGCTTCAAGAGGTTCAAAGAGTTTATCGTTTACAAGGAGTTGATATTAACGATAAACATATTGAAACTATCGTTAGACAAATGCTTAAACGCGTTAAAATTGAAGAGGGTGGAGACACGGACTTCCTTCCTGGAAGCCTTGTTGACTGGCTTGAATTTGAAGAAATTAATGCGAAAATTGAATCCGAAGGCGGAGAGGCTGCAGTCGGTCAAAGGATGCTTCTCGGTATAACAAAAGCATCTCTTGCGACAGATTCGTTCTTGTCAGCGGCTTCGTTCCAAGAAACAACTAGAGTTTTAACCGAAGCATCAATCAAGGGTAAGGTTGACCCACTTATAGGTCTTAAAGAAAACGTAATAATTGGTAAGCTGATTCCGGCAGGAACAGGAATGCAGACCTACAGAAAACTTGAAGTTGTTGCATCAAATGCAGAAGAGGAGTCATATGATATGTTCGACGACGAGTTTGATGGCGCAGTTGTTGAGCTTATTGAAGATACTTCGGATGAAGATCTCATTGATAACAGCCCAGTAAATGAAAAAGAGGAAGAAGTTGAAGTTATAGCTTAGTAGACCAAATATTAAAATCCCCTTCATGTTCGTTATATGAAGGGGATTTTTTGCTGTTGCCTATAAGGCTATAGAGCTATAATTTACCATGGATCACTTATAACCGCTTCACGATCCGGGTAATGTTCTTGCTGTGGTGTATCCGGTAGATTGTCCGGAGGTCTCTGTGGTATATATTCCGGTACGTATACCGGTGGAGGCAGAGACGGCTGTTGCTGCGGTAAATCTTGGTTAAGGATATATGTTGGCGGAGATTGAGCCGGTCTTCTTCGTAGCTGACCAAACTCATCAACATAGTACTCATGGTCAGCGCCTGGGATATTAATATCAATATCCGAATCCGTTATTAAATTACCTTGGCTGTGTATGTCGTGAACGTTACAAACATGACCTGTTGCAACAAAAGCTCTATCTTCGGTTCTATCATCTGCTCCTGACGCCTTAGTCATGCGCACAGCGGTTGTTAAAAGATGCGGCGGGCAAAATACACTTGCTTCCATATTGCTCGCAGTGCAAATATCAACCCGCACATGCACATGGCAGCTTGCTTGCGGCTGCGTGCCGGCAGCAAATACTTCACTTCGTATCTGGCTTCCTCTAGGATCGCTGTCGCAAAGACCTGGAACAGGTAACATGCCGGATTTCAAGCAAATAGATACTCTAACTATACCCGGAGGTGCTTCGAATCGTCTTTCCGGAAGACCCTCATGTATTCGTTCCATTATTGTCCGCCAAATAACGAGATGTGCACCATCCCAGTTTCTTACTGCCTTTGGTTGATCAAAGCCGAGATGTATACTTGCTGCAAAATAAGGTGTGAAGCCTGAAAACATTACATCTCTTGAATCGCTCGTAGTTCCTGTTTTGCCTGATATTGGCATTCTAACCTCTCTGAACCTTGCTCTGCCTCCGGTTCCGATTGGACTTGTCATTACGTCAGTCATCATATTAGTCAACAAGTATGCGGTTTGTGGGCTTATAACAGTTATCGGTTCCGGGATGTTTTCTAAAATAATCTCGCCGGTATGGTCAAGAACACGATTGTAAAACTTAGGTCTTAAATATTCCCCGCCATTTGCAATTGCCGCAAATGCCGCTGTTAGCTCAAGTTGGGTAACACCTTCGGTCAATCCTCCGAGAGCTAGGGACGGAACCCTGTCACTTACAATCCTTCCACCCATTTCGGTGCGGCTGTGAAGTGTTGTAAATCCAAAATTCAGCAGATAATTAAAACTTGGATCAATACCTGTGTTCATAAGATTTTGTACAGTCATGACATTCATAGACCGTACGATTGCATCACGCACAGTAGTGTATCCTCTGAATCTATCATCCCAGTTTCTTGGCGTATAGGGAGCACCGAATCCTAAAAAAGTTGTCGGAGCATCGTCGATAATCGTGCCGGGCGTTATATGACCTAAATCAAGAGAAGGTGCGAATGATGCTAACACTTTAAAAACTGAGCCTGGTTGTCTTCTTGCATCTGTTGCACGGTTAAAGGTGAGATCAGCGATTTTCTCGCCTCGCCCGCCTGCTATAGCCTTAACTTCACCTGTATGAAAATCCATTATAACCATACCCGATTGCGGCTGTGGAATAGTAAATATTCTTTCACCAATAATGTCATCATTTGCGCCTACAAGTTCGTTTCTTACTTGCAAAACAAAGGCATCGGCTTCTTCCATATTTCTTACGGTTGAAATTCGCCTATGATGTTCTTCACGGCCGGTTATTGAGTTTCTTACAGATAGATAATGCTGTACATCTATTTCAAACAGATGCGCAGGGAAAAATGAATCATCATTATATACTTCATCAACAATCGCCTGTATTTCACGATCCCAAGGAATATATATTCTAAGTCCGCCGTTAAATAACATATTAGATGCTTGAGCAGATGTAAGGTTATGAACTTCTTGCAAATCTCTTTGTACATGTCTGATTACTTCATCAATATAGTAAGGATGGAAAGATGTTCTTGCCTCTGTAACACGCTCATTTTGTTGAATGCGCTCAAAAACATTATCTCGTAATGCCTCAGCATGTTCCCACTCGGTAATCATTTCAAGCCGAAGCATACTGTCAAGTATAAGTTCCATACGGCGTGCGTTGTTATCCGGGTTTCTTATTGGATCGTAAAATGAAGGTCTGTTTGTAATCCCTGCTAAAACAGCACTTTCTGATAGCGTAAGCTCGCTTACACATTTGTTAAAGTAGTAGTGTGCTGCGGCTCTAACACCGATTATGTTATGATGCAAGGGCACTATATTCAGGTAAACTTCAAGAACATATTCTTTCGCCGCTCTTTTAGAACCAAGAAGTTCGGTTAGTTCTTGTTCAAAGCGGATAGATAAGTATTGTTCCTGAAGTTTTGTTTCAAACGTATTCCTGGGTATGCGAAGTGCATTTTTAATAACCTGCTGAGTAATTGTACTTGCGCCTTCTATTCTGTCGCCGTCTGATAAATTATTTCTAAGCGCACGGAACATTCCTCTGATATCAACGCCGTTGTGGGTAAAGAATCGCTCATCTTCAATAGCGATAAACGCATTTTGAAGGTTTAGAGGTATCATGTCAAGCGGCGCAAATTCACGGTTTTCATCCCCTTGCAGTCTGACTAATTCCTCTCCGGTTCTTGAACAGAAGATTATAGATTGGCGGACTTCCGAAGTTATAACCGCTCCGTCAACAAAAACATGAGGGGCGTTTCGTATTATCCCAACGTAAACGCCGATAGCACCGCCAACCACTGTAAATCCGAAAATTAAAACAAACGCAACTAATACCCTAAGTGAGATAACCAGTATTTTGTTTTGCATTTTTACGTTAGCTGAACTATTTTTTTTGCGGCTTTTTTTGTTACTATGCTTTGAATAATTATTTTGCATTTAACTTGCTCCTTTTTGAAAAGCTGAGTATTACTGATATGTTACTTAATAATATATGTAACGAAGCTGTCTTTGGAATTGTTCCATAATATCAATATTATACTTCACTATAATTATACTGCAAAATAACGGTAATTGCAAAGTATTTAACAAATTTTTTTATTGCATTATTCAATTTTTTAATATACTTTCAGCATAATTTCAAAAGATTTTCTTTGACAAGCTTTAAAGATGTGATATAATTGCATAGAAATGTTGTGTCACATACTGGAGTAATCTTCAGTAACAATTGCGGAATAGGGTGAGAATCCCTGCGAGCGGGTCACTGTGATGCGGTACAGTTTTAAAAATTGCTGCCGATAAGCCAGATACGCTATGACATAACAATTGCTTCCCCGGACGGAGTGATTTATGCTGATGTTTGATGCACTTCGCCTGTATTAGGCTGAGTGCATTTTTATTTTTTCTGGAGCATAGATATATTTTTTTATTACATTACTCAATCTTTTGTTTTTTATATTAACAACTTCGATTGTTTATGTTAGAATAGATAAGTCTTGTAATATTACTCTCCAAAATTAATATTGATAAATTTGGGCGCAGTGCTTAACCGGTAGGGTAGTAAAACGCAAGATAACCAAGGAGGAAACAAGATGAAAGCAGATCTTAAAATTGTCAGATATTTCACAAGAGATATTGAAGGTTCGAATCGTACTGTTTATGATCTTTTTAAATGGAAAAAAGTGGATGTTGTTCTTAAAAATTATATGACAGGGGAAATTATTTCTGATTTTAAGGATCTCGAATTTCCTGAAGACTATTCACAAAGCGCCTGTGATATAGTTGCATCAAAGTATTTTCGAAAAAAAGGTGTAACTAATGAACTCGGAAGAGAAGATTCTATGCGGCAACTCGCACATAGAATGGTTAATTTTTGGATGGAATCTTTAGTTGATGAAGGCATGATTTCTGATGATGAGCGTAAAATACTGTATGATGAGCTTGTTTATATGCTGCTAGCCCAAATTTGGGCTCCGAACAGCCCTCAATGGTTTAATACAGGGCTTAAACATGCATATGGCATATCAGGAGGAAGTCAGGGGCACTTCTATTATGATGAGAAAAAGCAAAAGGTTGTTCCTGCAAAAGATTCTTATACAAGAACTCAAGGGTCTGCCTGTTTTATAATTTCCGTTATTGATTCATTAATTGGTCCCAAATCCTTAACAGATCAAATAGCGACTGAAACTCTCCTTTTTAAATACGGTTCGGGTGTTGGATCAAACTGGTCGGTTATTCGCTCTAAAAATGAACTTTTATCGGGCGGTGGAAAATCTTCCGGGCTTCTTAGCTTTCTTAAAGTTTCAGACCGTAATGCAGGTGCAATAAAATCGGGCGGGACTACAAGGCGTGCAGCAAAAATGAACATCCTTAACGTTGACCACCCGGAAATTTTAGATTACATACAATGGAAATCTATTGAAGAGGACAAAGTTGAAGCTCTTGGAAAGATGGGGTACTCAATATCTATAGAGGGTGATGCGTATGAAACTGTTTCAGGTCAAAACGCAAATAACTCAGTCAGAATACCAAACAGCTTTATGCATGAAATTGATAACAAAAATGCCGTTTGGGAGCTAACAGGCAGGGTAGATAAGTCTGCGGATATGAAAGTATCTGTCTCAAATATATGGAATAAAATAGGATATGCCGCTTGGAGATGCGGCGACCCCGGGGTTCAATACGATGACATTATAAACGCATGGCATACATGCCCTGCCGGGGAAGATGGCAAATATAATGCCCCGCATAACAGAATAAACGCTTCTAATCCATGTTCCGAATATATGTTCCTTGACGACACAGCCTGCAACCTTGCAAGCATAAATATTGTTAAGTTTTACGACGGTGAAAGCGGCATGTTTGATATGCCCGGATATTTGCATACAATAAAATCTATACAGCTTGTTTTAGAGGCGACTATCCATTTTGGGCAATTCCCAACGGAAGATATCGCAAGAAAGTCATATCTATTTAGAACGACAGGTCTTGGGCTTACAAACCTTGGCGCATTATTTATGATGATGGCAATTCCTTATGATTCTGATGAAGCACGTAACCTTGCGGCGGCACTTGCGAGCATTATGACAGGTCATTCATATTACGCATCAGCACTTATGGCAGGTAGAATAGGGGCTTTTGCTTGCTATGACATAAACAAAGAGCATATGGGAAGAGTAATAAGAAATCATGCCCGTGCTGCAAATTACAGCGATTATGATACTGAACTTGAAGATATTGGTTATGAACCTGTTCGTGTTAACCATAACATCCTAAAAGCCCTTGGATTCCCGGATGTTTCAAAGACAGTCAAGGGTGTATGGTCAGAAACGATAAAAGCAGGCGAAACGTATGGATTTAGAAATGCTCAAGTTTCTGTTTTAGCACCTACAGGTACTATTGCTTTCGCTATGGACTGTGCAACAACATCATCAGAGCCGTTTTTCAGTCATGTAGCTTTTAAAAAGCTTATCGGCGGCGGATCTATGCAAATTGTAAACCCTGCGATTAAAACAGCACTTAGAAGATTGCATTATTTGGAAGAGCAAATGCAAGATATTATCGGCTATGTCATGCAAGAAGACGAAAACGGCAATATTAAAGATGGTAAAATCGAAGGTGCCCCAGGTCTTTTAGAAGAGCATTACAGTGTGTTTGATACTGCTAATAAATGCGGCACCGGTAGCCGTATAATTTCTCCGGAAGGTCATGTTAAAATGATGGCGGCTCTTTCTCCTCATATTACCGGGGCGATAAGTAAAACGGTCAATTTGCCAAGAGAAGCGACTGAAAAAGAAGTTCTTGATATTTATAAATTGTCATGGGAGCTTGGCATTAAAGCCATAGCTTTATATAGAGACGGCTGTAAAAGCTGTCAGCCGCTTAACAGCTCAAAAGAGGGCTTTATTGAAAAGCCGCTTGAAGATTTCACATATGACGAGCTTATTGAGTATATAAAAACAAAGAAGACGTTGTATAAGCCTTTGAGAGTAAAGCCGTCAGGGATACGTACCGCAAGGGTTCATGAAGCGGCTATTGACGGTCTTAAGCTCTATATTACGACCTCGTTTTACGAAGATGGGCGTTTAGGTGAATTATACGTATCGTCAGGCAGACAAGGTTCTTTAACAAAAGGGCTTTTGGACAGCATTTCTACTACTATTTCCGAAATGCTTCAATATGGAGTTCCTCCGCAGGATATCGCTCGTATGTATCGTGGGCAAAAGTATGAGCCTCACGGTTTTGTTTCGGGGCATCCGTTTATTAAACATGCGGATTCAATATCAGATCTTATCAGCAAAATAATTGATATTGAACTTGGAAACTATACATATTGTCAGGTTAAGCCGGGAAATCTTGATACATCTGAAAATGTTGAAAAAAGCAGCATAGCTCTTAAAGAAAAAGTATATGATGCATCAGATTACTTGCATGGGGAGCTTTGTCCAAATTGTAAAAGCTCTAAAATGGTAAAGAACGGAACATGTAAAGTGTGTACGGAGTGCGGCGCAACAACAGGTTGCAGTTAAAGCCTTAAGACCTGTGTTTATGATCTGAAACGCTGAACTGGCGAGATGATTTTTCTTCGTTCAAAGAAAATTTTCATTGAGAGGCTATGACACAGGTTCTAAATATATTTAAAATTTTCGCTTATACTAAGAGCACTAAGAGAACTAAGCGTAATAAGATCAAGGGGGATTGTTAATGAAAAGGCATTCGAGAGCAAAATTACTAAAAGCATTTAAACCATTTTTACTTGGCGTTGTTGTAACTGTCATCATGACAACTGCAATCGTTCCGGCGATTGCAAATCAAATTCAGATATTTTACAATTCAGTAAATATCTCAGTTAACGGCAACAGAGTTATTGAGGCAGGTGAACATTTTACTTTGCCGACGGGAGAAGTAATTCCTTATAGCATAAACTATAGAGGCACTACTTTCCTTCCTATGAGAGAGCTTGGGCGTTTAGCCGGGTTTGAAGTTGATTGGGATTCTTCAACTCGTACGGTTCTTATGAATACACGAGTTTCACAGCCCGAAGTTGAAGAAGGCGGCGCGGGCGAACATGAAGAAGAGCCGGAAGCTCCACGCCCTCCGGTTAATACCGATGAGTTTGAAGTGATTACAGCAGCAGCAGCGCAAACAATGTTCGACAATCGTGAGCATTTTGTTATGGTTTTATTGGACAGCAGGCGTCCTGTTCATGAAGAAAATTTAGTTGAAATAAGAAGAGTTGCAAGAGCTGCTAGAGTAAAGCTATTTGCTGTTGATGTTGCTGATTTGCCATCTGAGGCTATTCAGCCGGAGTTTGCAAGAGAATCAGTTCCTACGCTTAATCATATGGCGAGACCTGTTGTTTTTTATGTATTAGGTCCTAGAACTGTTACAGTTGATGCATCGCCAACCAGTACAGCTAGGTTAACAAGAGATTTTGCTTATTTCAGGGAAAATTACCGACCGACTACAGGCGGCGGTGGAGCTGGCGCATTTGACATAACGCCTAACGAAAATATGAGGCGAATATCTCTTGTTGAGCTTGAGAGAAGAATGGCTGATAGAGGCACATTCGTTCTGATTTACTACAGCAGTACAGAATCATTCTCATATAGGCTTATGACAGAAGTAGTTCATGATGCTGTTCTTGATTCAAATCGTAGAGTATACATCCTGGATGGTGCGGAGATAATTGATACTGCAAGCGGAACGAGGCTTCAAAACAGTACCCATCATTGGATTAACCGTCATGGTATAACTGTTCCTCAATTTCCTATTGTGTTCTTTGTTAGAGACGGCTTAATAGGTCCGTCGGAATTTCCTGACATAGTTGCGCCTCATAATAGTAGGTCTTTAGAAAATCGTATAAGAGACTTTTTTAAAGAATAGGCAGATACGCTCCCAGTTTTCTGATATGTAAATCTGTATCAGACAAATAACAAGAGTTAACCTATGTCAAAACCACCACTTCAAACCAACGAAGCGGTGGTTTTGTGTTGATGTGCCGTTACTCTTGCAATACAATGTACAACCGTGTTGTTCATTATATTGCAAGGGTATAGCCCGCCTATAGTAATATCTGTTTGGGGATTTTGTTAACTCAAATTTCAATTTTCGGGGCATAATAGTTGATAAAGGGGAGAGACAGATGAAATTATCTAAATGGCTAAGCGGTTGTATATTTGTATTTTTAATACTTCTAAACTCAAGCTTTTCAATCTTTGCAATCGATAGCGAATACTGTCTTGCAGTTGATGGTTTATCGCAAATTACCTCTCTGAAAAATTACTATCCGGAAAAGTTAGATCGTTATCTTGATTATAAGCAGTTAAATCCGACATTATCAGATGCGGATATAGTCTTGCACGTGAATATTGGGCTTGATAAATCATTTTATAGTGATGTGGAAGAGATTTTGAAACCTGATTCGTTTCTTGTTGTATGCAATAAATACAACATACTTCCTAAGGGTTATGCCCCGGAAGGGTATGGCAAATATGATTACCAAGACCTTAGCCTTAGAAAGGAAGCACAGAACAGTTTTAACCTCATGCAAAAAGATGCTAGAAACAGTGGGATTAATATTTATTTAGTATCTGGCTACAGAGGTTACTTTGCTCAGAAAGAAATATATGAACATTACAAAAAACAAGACCCGAATAATGTTGACAATTTTTCTTCACGTCCGGGTTCAAGCGAACATCAGACAGGGCTAGCTGCCGATATAAATACAGTATATTCAAAAGACCATTTTGAAAATACTGCCGAATTTAGATGGTTGATTGAAAATGCTTATAAATACGGATTTATTTTGCGCTACCCACCGGGGAAGGAGCATATAACGGGTTATCGCTTCGAGCCATGGCATTGGAGATATGTTGGGGATGATGTTGCTATGATGGTTTGGGAAGATGATTTAACGCTTGAAGAGTTTTTTGCAGGTCTGCCGGTTGACTACTAGATAGATTGATTTATAATATCTTCGGCTCGTTTGTTTTTGTTGACAGAATTGTATTTGCTTAAACATTCAGTCGTTCCAAACCCACAAACAGCCGAGTATTCACAATAATTGCAGGCAGAAATGTTTTTGCTTCTGTATGGTCTTGGAGTAATATCCCCTTTGATAACATCGTTACCAATAGATGCTACTTTTGACAAGACAAAATTGCATATTGCTTCAAAGTCTTTGTTTTCCCTAACGCTTGCCTCTGAGCTTTTTGTGAAATTTCCGTCGGATTTTATTTCAACGGGGATAATGTTAGACTTCTTTATTTGATCAGGCAGGCGTTCATCCATCTTTTTGATTATATCCTCGTTTTTTAGCACAAGCCCATTAAGCCTGAATGCGTCTAACATAGCTTTTTCAGAATTTTCGGATTCTTCGGGAGATATTACAGGGTCTTTTATATTAAAGTAAAATACCCCTCCGGGCAGAACCTTGCTTTCAGAAAGCCCTATTTTTTTACAGAATTGTTTGCTGTTTGTTAATGCGTTGAGATATAAAATAAGCTGCATTTGACGACCGTAATAGATATCTGTTGGGTCAAATTTAGTAGACCCTGATTTATAATCCAGAATTTTTACATAGGTATCACCGAAATGTGATGTTATGTCAACACGGTCAATAGTTCCTGTTATTTCAAAAGCATATTTATCATTTATTTCCACGCGAATAGCTGTAATCAGCTCGTTTGTTCCAAATTTAAGTTCTGAGGCTATCGGATTGAAGTCACCGTTTTTTAGATGTGTAGTCAATGCCCATAGGGATTTTTCAGCGGCGATTTTAATGCTGTTTAAGCGATATGCGCTTTCTTCATTTCCAAGCATTATGTCTGCTTTATCCAGTACGTCTTGCGTATCAAATGCCTCATCTGTAAGCTTTGCTACTTGCTCTTTTGTGAGCTCGCCCCAAATTAAGTTCTTTTTTTGAACCAGATTGTAAAATATATCAAATATTGCATGGAATATATTTCCTATATCAATTGATTTTGCCGCATAAATTTTCCACTCTTTTGCTTTTAAATTGTATCTCATGAAATACGCAAACGGACATTCCGCATATTTTTGAAGCTGTGAGGCAGATGTCTTAATATCGTTTTCGTAAATTCTTGATATTGTTTCCTCTTTAAGTTGCTCTATTATTGCATTGTCCGATATAATTTTGCGCATTTTTTCAACTTTTTTATCATATCCGGGGTTTTTTGAAAACCATTCAAGCAGGGCAGATTGCTCATCAGTCACCGGGCTGCTTTTTTTTAAATCGTATAATATACTGCCAACTTCATCAAACATAGGAATCGGAAGTGTGATTTCAAACTCTGCCTCACGTTCTCTAACCATCGGGAACATGTTTTTGATTTTTGTTATAACTAAAGAAGGTCGTAAAGTTTTCCCCTCCATGCCGCCAGTTTGATATGAAAGCAGTAACTTCTCGGATGGATGGGTTAATGCCTTGTAAACTATAAAATCTTCACGTGATGTAAGCTTTCTACTATCGAATGATAGTTCAATACCGTGCGTTAAAAGCCGTTCTCGCTCGGCATCAGAAAAAATACCATCCTCCTCTATTAGCCTTGGGATGATACCGTCGTTTACCCCCAAAACAAATAAAGCTTTCACGTTGGGAAGTCTTGATCTTTCTAAATCACCGATGATAACCTTGTCGCCAAAGGGAGGTACAACCCCTATGTCACAAGATTTAAGACCTGATTCTATTATTTTACCAAACTCTTTGATCGTAATTTCCGCTTCACCAAGCAATTCAACGAATTTATCAAAAAGCGAGCAAATTTTGTTAAAAACTTGCTTGTGCTGTGCTGAAATCGGAGATTTATCGGCTTTTTCAAGAATTTCTATAATATTTGTCCTTTGAATAACTTCAAAAATAGCCCTTGCAAAATCAACAGCCTTTCTCTTCCGACCTGAAATATCAACCAACGGGGAAATAGTCTCTATAAATCTCTCCCGGATGTTGATTATTTCATCTTTTTTAAAAGGTCCTTTTATACAATGTTCGGTTTCATAGTTTTCGGTATATCCATTTTGCCAATACTTTAAATCTCTCCACTTATAGCTGTCAATTCCATAGACAAGTGTATAATTTTCGAGATATTGATATTCAGAGCGAGAAATATTTGTGATATTTGTTTTAAGAAACCTAAAAACAGGCTCATATGCGTGATTATACACGGCGATATCTATGAGTGCACGAATAAGCTCCGTAATGGGATTTGATAAAATATCGATTCTTTCATCAATAAATGTAGGTATTTGATATTTATTGAATGTGGATTTAATGATGTTTGAATAATCGCTGACAGATGATATTAAAATAGCAATATCATTAAATCTGTAGTTGTTATCACGGCAAAGGCGTAATATATTTTTTGCGGCTTCGTCTACTTCTTCATATTTATTCTGGGCTTTTGTTATAGAAATTGCCTCTGTAGAAGCCTTAAATTTTGCTTTTTTATGTGACAAGTAGTTGATGTTTAAAAAGTACAATTCATCACTTTGTTCAAGTCGGCGACAATCATCAAGTAGTATAGGATCGGCAATTTTTGCATTTACTTCTCCTGCGATATTGCTTAACTTATTTATCGTTGACTTTATTTCATACATCGGATCTGTAGAAGCAGATTCAATCAAGTCATAATATGTTTTATTTTCAAGTGATGTCAAAGCAATTGTTAAGCAAGATGATTTTTTAAGCAATGCCCTTATAATTTCATATTCTTGTGGTGTAAAGCCGGTAAAACTATCAAAAAAAATAACAGAATCTTTTAAGATTTCAGAATTTTCAATTTTTTCAGGCAGAAATGAAAGTATGTTATCAGAAGTCACAAAATTTAAGTCTGTAAATTCTTTGTAACGTAAATAAATGCTTGCGATATCATTTATTTTTGCAATAAGATAATCATCTTCCGTTTTTTTTGAAAATTCAAATAAAGCCTGCGGTGATATATCATAGTGATAAAGTTCGGTAATAGTCTGGGATAGGCTTTTAACAAACCCATCCTTATCTGAAATTTTGCTAAAAAACTGAAGCTTGCCTGAAAGATCATAAATTATTTTTCGTATAAGCATACTCCTGCCGGCATCATCTAATATAGTTTTGCTTGTTCCTCCGGTTTGTTTATATATTTGATATGCAAGCCGAGCAAAGCTAAGGACTGTTGCTTTTACAGATACGCCCCCTAAAATGTTTAACAGGTTTTTTTCAGCTTGTAGAGAAAACTGTTCCGGGACTAGATATATAATATCCGAATTTTCCTGATACTTTATGGCTTCTGATATTCTTTCCAGAATGAGAGTTGTTTTGCCGCCGCCGGATCGACCAAAAATGTACGATAGGTTCATAGATTAGCTCCTGGTTTTTTTAATAAAGTGATATATTGAAACCGTATTTTGCTTTTATTATCGGTAAAAAGTTCTGAACGTTCTATAATTTCAAACTGTGCTGCGTCAAATTTTGGAAAAAAGGTATCAGCTTCAAAATCTCCTTCGACAAAAGTAAGATAAAGTTTGTTGCAATAAGGCAGGGCGGCCTCATATATTTTAGTCCCGCCGATAACAAAGACCTCTTCATCTTGATTTGCGTACTTTTTTAAAATGCTGTCAACATCTCTTGTTACGTAAACCATTTCATCATCAATTTTCAAGTCAGTTGAAGTTGAAATTATCACATGTTTTCTTTGCGGCAAAACCCCGGGCAGTGATTCAAACGTCTTACGTCCCATGATTATCGTTTTTCCTTTAGTAATCTCAGCGAATCGCTTTAAATCATCTTGAAGATTCCAAGGCATGTACCCGTTTTTTCCTATTGCATAATCATCCGCTAAAGCAGCAATTAAGCTTAGCATTTTAAATCATCTCCGATAATAGATCTGTCCACTTTAACTATCAATTCTTTATTTTCATGAAAAATTCTCTGTTAAACTGCCCATGAAAAGATTCAATGTGATCTGCTATTAACTCACATAAACGTTTTACTTCCGGGTTTGCAGTTCCATTTATGTTTCTTTCTTTGTACACATGCGCCCATTCTGCTAAATCAACCTTAAAAATGAAGTTACTGGGGATGCTCAACATATACAACCCTCTTTTTACGTCAAGATCTTCTTTAAAATCTTCATGAACATAGCCATTGACTGACTTAACATATGTGGAACCATCAATTTGAACTGTTTGAGGCAAATCCATGCCGAGCGTTTTCATAGCAACGTCCGTTGAAACAATTTTGTCGCTATACCATTCAGAAACTTCATCTCCAAAAGTTGCAAGCCGTGTGCTTGATCGGATAATCCGGTTGTTAAATCTTTTTGCATGAGCGTCCCAGTCGTCCTGCCCCGCACGGTGCAGTCCTTCAACAGTCATTGACATATCAATAAACCTTAGCATAGTTGTATGTTTCCAACCCCATTTAACTAAAGAATCCATCCAACCGTTAAAATCTTCAAGCTTACTAAGATTTCCGCTTTGAATTATTTCGTTAGTTGATCGAAGAGAGCCATTTTTATTTAACACGCTATCGCATACATCCCTGACATGATCTTCCTTTTCTTTTGTCCATGATCGTTTGCTCATAAACATTGAAGTAATTGCATCGGCTATTCCTGTAATTTCATTTAAATAAACATTCATTTTGATATTTTTTCCTTTCGAAGATACTGTTTTAGTCGTTTCATCAACTATATTATAATAACATACAAGTTTTTTTTCTGAAAGGGTATAATAAAATTAATTTTAATAAGTTAGGGTGTGCGGGCACACTTTTTAACTTATAACAGAGGAGGAGAAAAAATGAAAAAAGTTGTATATGCGTTGGTTTTTTTAATAGTTCTTTCCGGATGCAAACCGAACAGTGTTGCAAATTATATAAAACAAAATGAAATAGCAGATAATAAGGCGCAGTTTTGGGCAGAGAGGGTTAATGACATTGAAGGGGTCGAAACAGTTGTTGTTGTCATTAATGGCGACAAGGCGGTAGTCGAGCTTGAAATCTTTGGTGAGTTATCAGATGAAAAGCTTATACCGCTTAAAGATAGGATAGAAAAAATGATTTTAGATGAAGATGAAGACATAAAGCATGTAGGAGTTACGGCTGCGCCGGAAATTATAAGCCGAATGGCTGGGGAAAAACCGACGGATTTTAATAAGTATGATAATAAACTGAGCGATGATGTTGATGAGAAGATAATGGAGTTTACGCCTAAATAATGGTGCGTTTGTAGATAAAAAGAGTTTGTGTTGTTACTCAGTGTGCGGCAGTTTCGTAAATGGCTTCTTTTGTGATGTTTGCCAATGGCTTTTTTATCGTTGTTTAGGCACAAAAATACCCCAAAGCGTGTTGAGTGCTTTGGGGTATTTTTGTTTACTGTTCATAACTAAATTTAACTGCCTTTAGATATTTAGGAATGTATTAGTCGAAACCAATAACGTCGGCCGCATGGATAGCTTGCGCTTCTGTGAACTTACTGCCAAAATCTGACGATAATTGGTCAATCAAGCTTTGCCTGGACATCGGCATTACAGCAAGATATGATTCGGCCGATCTTACAGCTTGATAATACCAATCGACAGTAATACTATCAACTGCATGAGTGGCTTGCGCTACGGTGAATCTGCTTCCAAAATCTGACGATAACTGGTCTATCAAGCCTTGTCTTGACATTGACATTACAGCAAGATACGTCTCGGCTGACCTTACAGCTTGTTCATACCAGTCTACGGTAATCCTATCAACAGCGAGTATTGAATCCTCACGTGAGAAATTACCGCCGAACGGTGACGATAGCTGTTCAATTAACCCGTCCCTTGAGAATGGCATAGTACGTATATAAAGTTCTGCTTGTGCTACTGCGTTTATTTGATTGAGAGTTAAGCCATCGACATCCGTTGATGATTCTGATACGGCAGCTTCTGTCTGCTGCGAGGTTGAGGTATTTGATGCTAGATCTGTTTCCTGACTTGGAGCGAAATCCGCTGATGGCTCTGATACGGCAGCTTCTGTCTGCTGTGAGATTGGGGTATTTGATGCTAGATCTGTTTCCTGACTTGGAGTGAAAATTGCTCCTAATATCACTAGGGCAAATATTGCTCCTAAAATCCCCAGATATTTACGTTTTTTCTTTGGTTTTTCTTTCATTGTAATTCCTCCTTATAAAATCATGACACCGTCTACAACAAATACGGACAACGTGCAAAATACACACTTCAACTAAATTATAACATATTTTGCAATTTTATAAGGGTTAATAATAGTGACTTTATCGGAATTGTAATTTCTTAGCTGCATCAAATAAAGATTTTGTAACGAATATGCCTAAGCCCTGTCATTCCGGGCTCGACCCGGAATCTTCATGCAAAAAATTTCAACATCATGTTTATCACTATTAATACAAATGGCGCTTGAACGTTGTAACAGAATGAAGATTGCGGGTCAAGCCCGCAATGACGGGCTTTTGAGCGTGTTCGCTCAAATTAGATTCATGTGAGAAGCAGAAACGTTCATGTAGAAATCCACAAGAATTTGTGCTATGATTTATAAATTACGATAATTTGTTTTGTGATCTAATTTTGTTTGATAGGGGATGTGGTTAATATACATAAAAGTATCAAGTTAATAATCTTAGTTATGTTAATATTTATTTTTGGTGTTCTTTATGGCTGTTCGAGGCAAAATGCGTATGATGAGACAGATGCTATTTCAATTTTATTTGTAGGCAATAGCCATGTACGTACCGGCAATGTTCCGGGGCAATTACAGGCAATTGCGAGGTCGCATGGCATCAAAATGTCATATGTAGATGTTTCCAGAAACGGTGTGAACTTAGATGGTGTTATGCGAGATAACGCCATGCGGGAAATGCAAAATAGAAACTTTGATTATGTTGTCATACAAGCTCGTGGTAGAAGCTTAATAAATGATATTGAATGGTTTTTGAATGACATTCGGTTTTTTAGCGAACAAATAAGAGAATATGGAGCTATACCTGTGTTGTATAGTCCGGCGTGGGCAAATGTAAATGGGCAGCCTGATGAAGAATTACAAGAATTTTTAACTCAGGTGCATAAACAGGCGGCTCATGAAAATGACATCATTTTAGTAAATGCAGGCGATGCTTGGATCTATGCATATAGAACTATTCAAGGGCTTTCCTTGTATCATAGAGATGGGGTACACGCAAATCATGAAGGGGCTTTTCTGACCGCCAGTGTGTTTGCGGCTACATTATTTGACTTAAGAATAGAGAATGTTCTTACAGGCAACATAATTGATAATATCCCAATGTTAAATATTTTAACCTTTGTAGTTTTTGCGATTACGGCGTTTATCGTTTTTTATAACTTCATAAAAAAACAGCCTTTACCTCTAAAAAAGTCATGCATGGTTATAATTGTGATAGCGATGTTCCAAGTAATGAGCTTTTTCCCTCATGTGTTTAGATTTACGGAGGAGGGCAGTCGGATTCTATTGCTGTATTCAACAATATTTATTCTTTTGACCGTGACACTTTATTCAATTTATTATTTTGTGTTGATAAAGTTTTTTGAAAAACAGCCATGGGGTGCAGCAAAAAAATACCTCTTCTATATTGTGGCTTGTTGTATTATCTATAGTTTAACGTTCATTCCGGTTTTTGAGCTGCGTTTAGTTCTATATAGAGGTGATAATGCCTTTGACCTTGCTCAAGCAGCTTGGAATTTTGTTAATTCATTATGCCGATAGATCAAATTCAAAATGCCCTTTGTGGAAATACGCAAAGGGCATTAAAATCAAGGTCGTACAAAGAAACACATCTACACATTAAACCTAAACAAAATAACATCATTATCTCGAACAATGTACTCTTTACCTTCAAGCCGTACAAGTCCGTTTTCTTTTGCCTTTGCGTATGATTGCAGTTCGATAAGGTCGTCATAGTTAACAATTTCTGCTCGTATAAACCCTCGGGCAATATCTGAATGTATCTTCCCTGCCGCTATTTGTGCTTTTGTATTTTTTCGAATTGTCCATGCACGAACTTCTTTCGGACCGGCGGTTAAAAAGCTTACAAGACCGAGGAGGCTATAGCTTGCACCTATTAATAAATCAAGACCGCTTTTAGATGCGCCCATTTCTTCAAGAAACATTTGCTTTTCGTCGTCGTCAAGTTCAACAAGCTCGGCTTCTAATTTTGCACATACCAAAAACATTTCAGAGCCTTCTTCTTTTGAAATTTCACGTAATTTTTGCACGTGAGGGCTTCCGGAGCCATCATTTTCAAGATCCGAATCGCCGACGTTAGCGGCGTAAAGAATCGGCTTTGTCGTCAAAAGATCAAATGTTGCCGCAAGTTCTTTTTCATCATCTGAAAGGTCAATAAGCCTTGCACATACGCCGTTTTCGAGTTCAGCCTTAAGTTTTTCGATAAGGTCAGCCTCAATTTTAGCACTTTTATCGCTTTTCATCGTTTTAATTGCTTTCGCAAGCCGCCTTTCAAGCATTTCTAAATCTGAGAAGATAAGCTCAAGGTTTATCGTTTCAATGTCGCCTTCAACATCAATATTTCCGATAACATCAGGGTTTTCAAAGCAGCGGACAACATGCACAATTGCATCAACTTCACGGATAACCGCAAGAAATTTGTTGCCAAGTCCCTCACCTTTGCTTGCGCCTTTAGCGAGACCTGCTATATCAACAAATTCGATTGAAGCGGGAACGATTTTCTCCGTTTTGTAAAGATCGGCAAGAGGTTTAAGTCGATAATCCGGCACAGAAACAGTCCCAACGTTTGGCGTAACTGTTGAATATGGGTAATTTGCGGATTCTGCCTTTGATTTTGTAAGCGAGTTAAACAGAGTGCTTTTTCCAACGTTAGGCAGACCTATTATTCCTAATTTCATTATATTAATTTTTCCTTTCGTTTAAAGCACATTTACTCTTGCAATACAAAACCATGTTGTTCATTAGTATTACAAGGGTATGCACTTTAAGAAATTAAATCTCTTGTTTTTTAGACATCCATTTTGATATTAAGCAACCCAAAATTATGCCGTCAATAAAAGCTCCTACTAAAAATAATGCTGCAACGGAAAAAATTTTCTTTTTCTTTTTATTGGGTATAAAAATGCCTCTTGCCGGATTTTGTTGTGATTCTCTTTGCGCAACTCTGTAATGACGTCTCTTTGCCATCATGATTCCTCCTAGAATATAAAAACTTATATCAATTTCTTATAGTTGATGAACTTCAAACAAATTATATGTTTAAATTTTGAAGTTTATCAACTATATGCTGCGAATATAAACTGATACCAGTATACAATAAATTTAGTCAATTGTCATCCTGAAAAATTTAAAAATGTATTCATACTTATTATTATCTCAAATTTAAGCATAGAAAAAACCCTAACATTTTTTACCAACTTAATGTTAAAGTGTATAATTTTGTCTGCTTGGGAAATGATTCTATAAGGCAACCCCGCAAATGATTAAAAAAATATCTGAGCTCTAAGCCTTATGTTTTGGAACATGATTCCTAAGCTTTGACATCTGAGCTCTGTATCGGAGTCGGTCATTTTATGAATAACACCAAAGTAGAAATTTGCAGCGTGAATACATCAAAGCTTCCGGTTCTTAAAGGCGAAGAAAAACGCCTGCTATTTGATAGGATTTTAGAAGGCGACGAAGAAGCCAGAGAACAGTATATATACGGCAATTTAAGACTAGTATTAAGCATAATACGCAGATTTAACAACCGCGGAGAATATATTGACGATATTTTTCAAGTTGGCTGTATCGGGCTGATAAAAGCAATTGATAATTTTGATGTGACACAAGGCGTACAATTCTCGACTTATGCCGTACCTATGATAATTGGTGAGATACGTAGATATTTGCGTGATAACAACTCAATACGAGTAAGTCGTTCACTTAAAGACATCGCATACAAAGCACTGCAAATAAAAGAGCGGCTAATGAACGAAAATTCGAAAGAGCCTACAATTGAAGAAATCGCAAAAGAGATGGAAATGGAAAAAGAGGCTGTCTTGTTTGCCCTTGATGCGATACAAGCACCAATTTCATTATTCGAGCCGGTTTATCACGATGGAACCGATGCAATATTTGTGATGGATCAAGTAAGGGATGAAAAAAATGCAGACACGAAATGGCTTGAAAATCTTTCACTTTCAGAAGCGTTAAAGCGTTTGTGCGATAGAGAGAAGTATATTCTTAATTTGAGATTCTTTGAAGGTAAGACACAGATGGAAGTTGCGGAAGAAATTGGTATTTCCCAAGCGCAAGTTTCTAGGCTTGAAAAGTCGGCACTGAAAAATATGAAAAAGCATATATCGTGATAATTTTTATTAAAGGCGCACATTGTGCGCTTTTTTTGCGTTTAGTCGGTGTAAAAACAAATTAATCTGGCGTATAAATCATTGACGTAAATATTATATTGTGGTAATCTTAGTAATTATACTCGCTGCAAGTATTTACACTTGCGATCTATCTAGCTCTTTCTCTTAATGCTAGAGAGTGGCGTATGCTTTATGTAAAGAGAGGTGATATACTAAGGCTAAAATTTTAAGCATCAAAATTGAATGCTGAGCTGAAGCGGCTTGGTTTTCTAAAGCTTAGGTGCTTTATGCGGAGATGGAAATGCGGGAAAGACTCGCATGGTTACTATTTTTATTATTGCAAAAGGCGCTGCGGCTAAAGTAAGTTTGTAGCTAGCTAATATGTTAGCTAGTGTAGGACAAAATTTGAATTATAATCTTTTAAAGAAAGGGTTGTATGGTTTTGAAGAAAAATTTTACTAAATTAATAGCCTTTGCGATGGCTATAATACCGCTTACGATACTTTCAGTTTTGACGGTATTTGCTTCTACTGCTATGCCTGAACCAGTTCCTTTCCGTCAGGCAGACGGAACTTATATCATGGTTCAAGCAATGGGCGATTCATTTTTTAACTGGCGTGAATGTGAAGAAGGTTACATAATCCAGTTTAATCATGAAACTGAAAATTGGTACTATGCTGTTGCAATGAGCCGTAGCGGCGATGCAATAGCCGGAACTCAAATTGTAGGTGAGGTTGCTGAAGAGCATATGCCTTTTTCTGCTGTTGGTTTTAGTGACAGCTTTACACCTATAAGAATTACAACAGAAAACGCTGATTTTATTGCAATATCAGCTGCTATGGAAGAGCAAGCTAAGATGGAGCTTGGTTTTGTTGACCAACCTTTTAGCGCACTCAACAGCCCTTTTGCGGCTGCGCTTACTGAAACAGCAACAGGCGAACAATTTGCACGTCCTGTGCATCAGCCAACTTGGGCAGACAAAACTGTTACAAGACAAAATCAACCAATGTTGTTGTTTGTTACTGAGTGGAACAACGTACATAACAACCCTCAAACTGCACCCGAAGGCTGGGAAGGCACTTATACAAACGAAACAGGTGCTTGGTCTTATGCGCATATGTTTGAAGGCAATGTAAATGCGTTCTGGTCTACCAGACTTTTTGGTACAGCGGAAATGTACGGCGGCGCAGATATGCGTGCGCAAGGATTTAATCCTCAAATGGTTACGAATTCAATTTACAATGTTCATAGAATTACCGGCAGAACTCCTGCAGGTCACGGCTTTAACAGAAATACCGTGAACGAATGGCTGCTTGAAGCTTCTGGAAATCAATTCCAATTTGTGCGTCCTGACGGAATGGGTCTTGATGGCGTATGGGATGGAAGAGCTTCTGTTAACTACTTCAATGAAGAAGTTACTAATGCTATAAGAACTCAAGGATATTTCCATGCTGATACAGCAAGGCTTACTAGTTTAGGCGTTACAAATGTAACTCATCTCCATATTGAACATGGTATCGTTACATTACGTTTTAATAGTGGTCATCCGTTTTATAACATTACTACAGGTTCAGGCGGCTTAGGTCCAAGTGTTGATGCTGCGTTTAATGCAGTTAGACATTTCATTAATTGGGACGCTGTTCCAAGACGTGGCGGCACCGGTGCTACCAGCAATGACGTTTTAGCGCAAGACCTTAACCTCTATTTAATTTACGGCGGTTATGAAGGTGCTCTTGGCGGTAATGCAGCGAAGCCAAGCTTTTGGGGTCATGCAAATCTGCAATGGTTCCCGTCAATGTATGCCGGTGCAATAGCCGGTACTGTAAGCCGTGATCCTATCCCTGGAGTATGTGATGGGATTGAACAAGGCCGCAGATTAAGAAGTGTTACTTTCCCTACAAATGGCTTGCCGACTCGTAACTCTTACGGTTCGCATGGCGAGCAGTCTCATACCGGAATTGCTCAAGGTCTTGGTATTTTCATCCACGAACTTGGTCACTCTGTATGGGGTCTTCCTGATTTAGCAGTTGGCGGCGGCGCAGGCACTCAAGAGCTTTGCGTAGGTTTCTGGTGCGCAATGGGCCGTGGAACATGGGGCGCATACCGTTACCGTGATTACAACGTACGTCTTGGTACAGGTGCAACTCATTTCAGAGCTCCTATCGCTTATGAAATTGGTTGGATTACGCCTATGGCAATTGACGCTGATGAAGAATGGGCAGGTTATGTAGGTCATTGGAGCGATCCAAGAACTGTATGGCATTGGAATCCTGCAATCCACAGCGTTGAAAATGGTGACTTACCGATAGCTGTTAAAGTTACAAATACCGAAGCTATGTACAGACTTTTTGGTCCTGAAGGCATCGGTAGCTTAGGCAGAGATACAGGTCATGATCATCATCAATTCTTCCTTATTGAAAACTTCCAACATGTTGGATTTGACAGAGCGGCGAGCTTAGAAGTTTGGAACCGCGGTATTATGATTTGGCATGTTGACACAAGAACCGGTGCAGTTAGAAACGCTTCAGGTGGTGTTTCTGCCAGCAATAACTCACATAGACGTCATAACCTCGAAGGCGTTATGGTTCCTAATCAAGGAATCGCAGGTAACATGATTCATGCCGGTTGGTATTCAGATCCATTCTGGCTTCCTGGTGAAGTGTTTGGTCCATGTACAATTGCTGAACATGCTGAAAGAGGCTGGTGTGATCCTGAATGTTCAACAAGATTTATTGACGGCATTCATACTCCAATATCTAACTTCCATGCACCGCATGGTCAGCCGATGCCTTGGAATCCATCTACTAATTTCCCGGCAAATACTTCAGGAATTGCCGGTGGAACGCATCCTGACAGCCATCCGCAAATCGTACCAACTGACGTAAACATTCGTGTAGTTGGTCCGGGTGGCAGCGGACGTACAGGTCATGGACCTACCCGTGAAAACCCAACAAGCTTTGCTCCTTGGGTTGTAGTGCCTAGAATTTGGGTAGAACTCGGACCACAAAACCCGCTTGAAGGTATAACTATTGAACCTGTTGCAGGCGGCAGCTCTATTACCTTCCAAGATAGATTCTTCGGTTATACTACTGTGCCTGCGGCACAAGCGTTTAGAGTAACTAACAAAACAGAGTATACTGTTAAAAATTTAACAGTATCTTTACTTAGCCACGGACCGGGTCGCGGACCGGGTTATGCGGCAGACATAAGAGCGTTTACACTTGCTTCTACTGCTCCCGGTGTTACTTTGACTACAGTTAACGGTGCTGAGGCAACAATCGGCGCAACTATCACTTATTTAGACCCTGGTCAATCAGTTGAACTTACAATTCGTCCGCTTTCGGGCTTAGATGTAGCGGTTTATTTCAACCTTGATGAAGACGGCCGCGGCGGTCTTGCAACTGATCAGCAAGGCATTGGCGGTTTCCATGCCGCACAAGTTGTTCCGCACAGAGCTGATGTTACTTTAGTTGGCCGTGGCGGCATCGGTGATTCTTTTGAAGTATCTTTCTTTGTAAGACCACAAGGTGCTGTTAGATTTACTGATCTTGTATATGAAGGACCAAATGCATTCAATAATGCTACAGGTCCAAGAAGTGTAAGCTTCTACGTTGGTGAAAACTGGCCGGGTGCTCGTGCGAATGATGCCGTACCTTTCCTTGAATGGTCAGATACAGGTATGCCTAAAACTTGGGTTCCAATCGTAGGCACATTTGAATGTGGTGATCATCCAACTATAACTATGACTTTAGGAACAGCTCCTGCGACATTCCAAAGAGAATACAGACTTTCACAGCCTGTTCTTAAACCGGGATGTACAGATGGTTGTGGTGAACCCTTTACTATAGGCGGTCTTCCACGCGGTCTTGCTGTCCATCCTGATAACCACTGGTTCGGCGGTCATCTTTGGGGCAGACCAACGTTAGCAGGTGAGTTTTCTGTAGCATTCTACCTTCGCCATAAGTCAGACCACGCTCACAATATGTTCGGCGGATATTTAGGATGGTTTGACATTGAAGTTACAAGCGGCGAACTCTTCTCACCATACTTCTCGCTTAACGCAGACGGGCATAACCTTAGTTGGTTCCGTACCCGCACGGCGCATAACCTTCATGGTGGAAATAATGCTGCTGGAAATGCGGCACTTGCATCAGGCGCATATCGTATTTACATTAACGGAGAACCTCATATGGTTCCTGGCGAAGTGGACGAAAGTCATCTTCCTCTTTATCTTGCACCTGGAACTGCAAATCCGCTTAATGCACGTACGTTTAACTTAAGAGACCTCGGTCTTGTTGGTGAGCCTGGTGAGGTTTTCGCATTTAATATGCGTGCAATCGTTGCAGAAGAACATGCTGAACACTGGAACGATTCACCTCTTAACCGTACATCACTGTTCTTAACGACGCCTACTATCTTAACGGAAGAACTTCCGGAAGGCTTCATTAACGAAGCTTTTGAGGCTCAGCTTGAAGCTGAAAGCGGCACGCCTGTAGCATGGATGCTTTCGGAAGAAAGTGATGAATTGCCTCAAGGCTTAACGCTTAATGCAGCAACCGGCGTTATTTCAGGAACTCCGACTGAATATGGAACATTTAACATAATCGTTCAAGCGTTTAACGCAGTTTTCACTCAACCTGTTGAATTTGAATTGGTTATTGGTTCTGTAATAGCTGTTGACGGCGTTTCAATTAATCCTGTTGAAGACTTTGAGCTTATTGTTAGAGGCACTCGTCAATTAGAAGCTATAGTAACTCCGATTGATGCCGCAAACACAGACGTAGTATGGTCTTCAAGCAACGATGCTGTTGCAGCTGTAGATTCTAACGGTCTTGTTACTGCTAATGATGTTGGATATGCTTATATTACAGTTACGACTGTTGATGGAGGTTTCCAAGCTTCTGTTCGTGTAACTGTTAATCCTGCAGTTGTTGAAGCGAGTCCTGCTGATTTTGTCAGTGTTCAAGAAACAGGAAGAAACACTAGAGAATGGAGAGTAACATTCTGGGCTACTCAAACATTTGGTGATGGTCACGAAGATCGTTTCGTTACTGAAATTATTATCCCAGGACCTAATGCTAACTTGAGAGGTCAGTATGTATTCGGTGCAGGTCATGCACTTGAAGGACTTACTCTTGTGTATGATATAAGAGATAATGGTAGAAATATAGCGACTTTCTTCATCGTTAGACAGTAATAGGTTTTTGACTGTAATTGCATAATGTCGTAAGTTTTTGGTCGGGATAGTCTTTTAGCTGTTCCGACCAAATTTTTTGTTTGTGATATCATTGAAAGAGTTATTGCGCTATGTTACAATGCAAACAAACACTAATAGTAAATGGAGGACATTAGAATGAAAACTGGAAGAAAATTTTTAGCAATAATGCTGACAGTAATATTTACAGTTACATTTATGCCTACAGGAGTATTTAATGCCAACTACGGCATAACTGTAACAATTAACGATGCGCCGATAATATTTGAAGGGCAACAACCCGTTATAAGAGACGGGAGAACTCTAGTACCTGTACGTGGGGTATTTGAACAGATTGGCTTTGAAGTAAGCTGGAATAATGCCGCTCAGCAAGCGACATTATCAAATGGTCGCCAAACTTTCATATTAACGATCGGCAGCCGGAATTTCACGGTAAACGGTATGCAATCACACCGTGTTCTTGAAGTACCTGCACAAATTATAGGCGGTTCAACTATGCTCCCGCTTCGTCCATTGATTGAAAGCATTGGCCTCCATTTGCAATGGGATGCTGCAACACGTACAATACATATAGGTGGATGGTCTGCGGCAGAAGGGTTTCCCGGAAGAGTTGCTATAGTGACTAATCCTGTTGAGCAAAACGAAGAAGAGTACCGTTCTGCGGAGGCTCTTGTTGCAAGGTTTGGTGAGGATATGATTATCCATCGGACATGGCCTACTATGTTTGCGCAGGAAGGCGAAACGATGATTAGGATTCTTGAGGAAATCGCTTCTGACCCGGCTGTTAGGGTTTTGGTTATAAACCAAGCGGTTATCAACACGAATGCAGCTGTTGACAGGGTTCGTGAAATGCGTGGCGATGATATCTTCATCGTATATGCTCAACCTGCGGAAGATCCGATAGATGTTGCTGTAAGAGCCAACTTACTTTTTAACACCAACGACCCAGTAATCGGCTATAAACTTGTTCACCAAGCAATTGCTATGGGCGCTGAGACAATTGCACATTATTCATTCCCGAGACATATGTCCGTGCCGCTTCTTGCAATGCGCCGTGACATTATGAGAGAAACTGCTATGGCAAATGGGCTTATGTTTGTTGAGCTTGCTGCGCCTGATCCAATGGGCAATGGCGGCATGCCTGCTACACAAATGCATATAATGCAAGACCTGCGGAGGCAAGTAGAAACTTTTGGTGAAAACACGGCGTTCTTTGGAACTAACTGTGGCATGATGATTCCAATGATTGAGCAAGTAATTTCAACAGGTGCTATTTTCCCATCGCCTTGCTGTCCATCTCCATATCATGGCTTTCCAACTGCTTTAGACCTTGCTAGTCGTGTGCCTACCGGCGAATATGATGAGTGGAATGACCCTATAATGCGTATGCGTGCATTGCCGGAAGTGATTGATGAAATAAGATCTGAGATAGCCAGGAGAGGTGCTTCCGGAAGGCTTGCCACTTGGCCGGTTTCGGCAGGCATGTTATGGACACATGCCGGTGTTATGTATGGCATTGAATGGATGAATGGAAATGTGCCTACTGAGGTGGGTGTAATTGATATGAATGTTCTTGAAAATATCATGATGAATTACATTGAAGAGATAAGCGGTCAGCGTCTTGGCGTTGATCTTGAACCGCTCAATTTCCAAGGGCAGCTCATCCGTCATTATATTCTTGGCGTTATGGATTATCTTGTGTTTTAAATATAGTTTTATAGCCTTACATTAAAAAAATCGCCCAGGATACTTCTCCTAGGCGATTTTTTTAATGTCCTTAATTAAGAGCCAACATATTATAATAAGTTACATCAACAATCTTATCATCCTCAAATAAAAACGAAAGCCTAACCCCATCTTGCACATACGAAAACAAATTTAACATGTTTACATAGTCGTTTCCATACGCTGCAATCATATCATCATAGTTTGAGCCAAGGCTTATTCCTCTTTGTGTTGATGCAGAATCGTCCCTAAACACAATCGAAAGAACATAGTCGTTACCATTATGTGGGTAGGTGTCAATAATGAACCCTTCAAAGTAAAATATCCTGTCAATACCTTCAAAAGCGCAGCTTGGTGATTCAAACATATGAAGCGGTTCGCCCATTTTTTCCAAAACACCACTCATGTCATCGTTCATGTTAATTTGTACGCCGTTATGCGTAAAATAGAGTTTTTCAAGCTGAATATCCGCCGCCGCCGATCCTGATACGGTGTTATCACTGTCAAAATTATCATTAGTCGAAGGTGTCTCCGCCTCCGGCACAAAAATATGCCGGGCTTCATTTTGATTTGAATTGCAGCCCGAGAGCAATAAAGCTAAAATTATTATGGTCATCAAGCTAACCATTAGTTTTGTCTTTGAAAGCATGTTAATTCCCCTATAAAACTTTATTTCCATCTAAACGTCAAGATTCTTCCATATTCTATAAATTCCCTCTGCTGCACTTCTTTAAGCCAATTATAAGCCCGAATTCTTTCATCCCAAAGTGCTGCATGTTCTTGTGATAAACGTCTGTCCGGTACATAGTTCTGTAAAATCTTGCCCAAAAAATCAGCAAGTTTTTCAGCACCGTAAACATTAAGATGCAGACCGCCGTTAAATGTATCGATTGAAAAATCAATGCCTATTTCATCTAAATGTTCAAGGGTGTTTATATACAAAAGCCCGTTTTCTTTGGCATAATGAACTATTTGTTCATCCCATGCACTGTGCCAATACGGATATAGGCTTGGGGCTTTAAAGAGAACAAGTTTTATGTTGTTTTCACGGCATAAGGCGGTTATTCTTTCAAGATATTTAAAGCTTTTCTCGCCAAAACTATAGTCAGGAAGCCTCCTTCCCCCAGGGATAAACCCGGCAGGTCTAACATCAGCCCGCAACATATATCCGGCTATCCCAACCCTGCCTCGTCTAAAAAAATATCTAAAGTCATAAGCATTAATATCCCGCCATCTGTCATGAAAGCGAAACAGAGGGAATATGTAGCTTAGAACACTTTCCCCGTCTGTTGCGGATGCTTTTGCAGCACCTAATTTATATCTGGAAAAACGCATGCCATCAATATTTAAGCGATTATAAGCTTCATTTTGCGGCTCATCATATTTCATTGCAAGTACGCTAAGAACAACTACCGAAGGTGTTTCAAAGCGCAGAGTGTCCCTTAGGAGATAATAACTTTGCCAAATAAGCTGCTGTGGCGCACCTCGTATATGTGAGGATATTCCATAGTTTTTCCAAAGGATAACCGGGGAAATATTGCTGTAAACTTCGCAATCGCCTATAAAAATAACATCATGCAGCTTAGGATCTTTGTAATACTCAGCTATCAGTGCCCCTTCAAAAATGCTTGACATGTACTTTGGAACTAGAAGTCTTTGCAATCCAAAAAAGATAGTGATGCATATAACAGCGAAAATTATTCGTTTGATATGTTTCATGTAACCACCATCAAAGGTCATAAGAGAGGCTTAATCAAGCTGTGCTTCATACGATACTCCGGAACCCCTATCCCTACAATATTTTTAAACATGGATTTGAAATGTTTCTCATTGTCATAACCAACTTTTATCGCAATTACATCATCAGCAAATTTAGTCTCTTGCATCATTATTTTAGCCTTTTCCATACGAATATTGGTCATGTATTCGAAAATAGAAATCTTCTCGTTATCTGTAAATACTTTATGAAGATAATCAGGCGTTGAGCCTACTGTTATCGCAACCTTTTGAAGAGAGAATGATTCATAGTATTTTTCATTCACATATTCCTTGGTTTTTTCAATAAGCCCCATATCTGTTTCATTTTTTGCTTGTAATATATGATTACAGAAATTTTTTAATGAAACGGAAAGATAGTTATGTGCTTCATCAGCTGTTTTAAGTAGAAGCACTTCCTGTGACGGAAAGAACGTCGTGAAATTTGTATTTTTAAGTGTGTTTTGCTCAAGGGCATAACGGCTTATGGATATTAAAATATCCATAATTATTTTAGGTAAAAGACCGTTAGGTAAAGGCTCGCATTTCTTAAGTGCGCTAATAATTTCATCAAGAACCCTAATACAATATTCATATTCGCCTACAACAGCGGAATGAACAAGCCTGTCCTCTCGTTCAAAAGGGTATCTGTATGTTATTGTGTTTAATGGTTCGACATATTGAATTGGAATTACGGAATTATACCCAATTTTAAATTTATGGCGGAGAGCTCCGTCTGCTTCTTTATAAGAAGTTGCGATATCAGTTACATCGCTATATGAATTGCCAACACCTATCGAAACTCTTGTATTTGCGCTTTTATGAATATCATCTTTAAGTTGTTCACACATTTCAACTATTTCTTCGAGATCATATTGACCGCCTAAAATTACCGCAATTGAGTTAAGGCTTGCAAGATATGCTTTATGATTTTTATCAGCCAGTGCTGCTTTAACTATTGAGAATACTTTATGTGAATAAACCTGTTTTTCCATTTCAGTCAACGCAAGTATTATTTTTTTAAAATGATCAATGCGAACAACAAAAACAGAGTAGGGCGGTTCTAAATCTATGTTAAAATAACGCATACTTTCGTTAATTTCGTTAGCATTTGTTAGGTTGCCGTAAAGAATGTTGTCAAGAAACATGTTTTCAAACATCAGCACATTCTTTTTATAGTCATCAGCAAATGCTTTTTCAGTTTGAACCATTTCTTCGTATTGTTTGAAGAATTGTATAACTTTTGTAAAGCTGCGCACAAAGTCTGCCTGTTTAACCGGTTTGAACATATAGTCGATAACGCCATATTCAAGGCTTTTTTTTAGGTAATCAGTATCACTTAAACTGGAATAGAGCAAAAAGCCTACGTTTGAAAAGCTATCGTTAACTTCTTTGATAGTAGTTGCGCCATGTATGCCAAAAAAACGTATATCGGCAATTATAATGGTAGATTCATTACCTGAAATATGTTTACTAATGTTAATTTGTGGATTTGAAATGCTTGAAATATTTTTTATTTCAGGAAAGGAATGCCGTATATGAGCTGTAAAATTTTTAATAACTTCCGGGTCTTTTTCAGCTATTAATACGTTTAGCATGACATAGCCTCCTTTTAAAACTGTACACTTGATTTTTCCCCGATTTATGTTAATATTATACAGGCGATTAAGCTGTTTAGCAAGTCAGAATTCATAAGGCAGATTTCAAATTCTTTATTTTTGATTCTGATTTTTGATATAGGGCGTATTCCCGCTATCATGAATGCACAGATTTTCAGTGGATTTTGTGCTAATCAAGGCAAAAATTTGCATAAATTCAGTGCTTTTGTCTACAGCAAAAGCGGCTAACGCCGTCGGGCTTCTTTCCGATGCGTACTGAGCGCATTGCAAGGGTAACGAAGAGAGACACTAAATCCACAAAAAAATGGGCGTTTAAGGCGTTTAGGTCGTTTAAGCTAGTGGGAACATGCCCGAGAGAGGAAATTGAATGAAATACATTGTAATGGATCTTGAGTATAATCAGCCGTTTGCTTGGGGCAAAGAAACAGATGTAAAAGTTATTGCGAATTGCCCTTGTGAAATTATACAGATTGGCATTGTGATAATGTCTGAAGATTTTGAAATTATAGATAAAAAGGGCTTTTTGATAAAACCAAATCTTTATCCAAGGTTACACCCGTTTGTTAAAAAAATAACCGGTCTTAGTATTAGGACTCTTAGGAAGCAGAAGCTTTTCACAGAAATATATGATGAAATCTATTCGCATATAAAAGGTGAGGATAATACTTTTTGTGTTTGGGGTGGAACTGATATAAAGGAGTTTTCCAGAAATATCCTTTACTATGGGCTTGATTATCAAGATATGCCAACTAAATATATAGATGCGCAAACCCTTGCCTCTCGATATTTGAATCAGCCTACTAATAAAGACATTGGTCTTAAAAATGCTGTTACAATGTTTGATCTTCCGGAAGAAATGCCGTTTCATGATGCCCTTTGCGATGCTGTGTACACTGCCGAGGTTTTTAAAATAGTACAAAATGACGAGATGCAGGTAAATACATTCAAAGTTGACCAATATCTTCCACAGGAAAAAGGGATTATAAAAAAGCTTAACAGCGGTGCATTATATGATGTAGTTGAAAAAGATCTGGGTCGTAAACTTACTCAGAAGGAAAAAACGCTGTTCAAAAAGATATACAACTTAGGTAAGCAAAGAATGTTTGACGTGAAGTAAGGATTTTAAAAATGTCAGGATCATCATTTGGTAAATTATTCAAAATTACAACTTGGGGCGAAAGCCACGGATTAGCTGTTGGAGTTTGTATTGACGGCTGTCCTGCCGGGCTTTCACTTTACGTTGAAGATATACAGAAACATCTTGATCGGCGAAAGCCGGGCAGCGGTGAGTTTTCGACCGTTCGAAAAGAAGATGATAAAGTAAAAATACTTTCCGGCGTTTTTGAGGATAAAACAATAGGAAGCCCTATTTCGGTTATAATAGAAAACGAGGGGGCTAATAGCAATGATTATAATAATTTGAAGGATATATATCGCCCAGGTCATGCGGATTACACCTACGAGGCAAAGTATGGGATAAGAGACTATCGAGGCGGCGGACGCGCCTCCGGAAGGGAAACCGCCGCAAGGGTTGCTGCCGGGGCGGTTGCCTTAAAGCTCTTAAGCCTTTGGGGTATAGAAGTAAATGCATTTGCTATTGAAATGGCAGGAGCACCTGTCGATAAATCCGCAGAAAGTCTCAAAGCTATCAAAGAACAGGGTGACTCAGCCGGGGGGATAATAGAGTGCGTTGTTAAGGGAGTTCCAGCCGGAATAGGCGAGCCTGTTTTTGATAAACTTGATGCAGTTTTAGCCCAGGCTGTTTTTTCAATCGGCGGTGTTAAAGGGCTTGAGTTTGGATCAGGGTTTTCCTCCGCAAATATGTTAGGCTCTGTATGCAATGACAGTTTTTATTATGATGAGACAGTAAAAAAGCGCACTAACAATTCCGGCGGGGTTTTAGGCGGGATATCAGATGGTTCGGATATTGTATTCCGAGCGGCTATAAAGCCCGTGCCATCTATTGAAATAGAGCAGGAAACAATAAATAATAAAAATGAGTCTGTTAAAATTTCTGTGGAAGGTCGGCATGATGTTACCGCAGTGCCAAGAATTATTCCTGTTATTGAGGCAATGGCAGCTATCGTAATCGTTGATTATATGCTTCAAAATTTGGGTGCAAAACTTGATTATCTATTGATTGACAACATGAAGGGACAGAAAAAGTGAATAAATTAAATTCAAAAGTTACTGATGAAATGAACTTCTATAAAGGCTTAAATCCAGGGCAGCTGCTTAAAGAATTCGGCTCTCCGCTTTATGTTTATAATGAATCTATACTTCGTGACAGATGCCGTGAAATGTTGAATCTTGTTGATTATAATGAGTTTACAGTAAGTTTCTCTTCAAAGGCAAACAGCAATCTTGCTGTTTTAGAAGTCGTTCAAAGTGAAGGGCTTAAAATTGATGCTATGTCGCCCGGTGAAGCTTTAATCGGGTTTAAAGCGGGTTTTAGGTCGGAAGATATTTTGTATGTTTGCAACAATATAGCAGTTGAAGAAATGAAGTTTGTTGCTGAAAAGGGAATGATAATCGGTGTTGATTCGATCAGCCAGCTTAGAGCTTGGGGTAAAGTTAACCCCGGTGGGAAAGTCTTTGTTAGATTTAACCCCGGTATTGGCACAGGTCATAACGAAAAGGTGATTACAGGCGGCGAAAACACAAAATTTGGTATTGATGCTGAGGATGTGAAGGAAGTTGCAAATGCCGTTAAAGAGTTTAACTTAAAGTTAATAGGGATAAATCAACATGTTGGCTCGTTATTTATGAAAGGTGATGTATTCATTGAAGGAGCAAGGAATTTGATTGAAACGGCGAAAAAGTTTGATAGCATTGAGTTTATCAACTTAGGAGGCGGATTTGGTATTCCTTATAATAAACAAAACGGAGAGCTGCCCATTGACCTTGAAGAAATGGGTAAAATGATCTTAGAGCTTATAAATCAGTTTAATTCCGAAATTGGCAGATCACTTAAATACATCATTGAGCCGGGAAGGTATATTGCTGCGGAATGTGGTGTGCTGTTGGGGCAGGTTAATACCGTAAAAACGAGCGGGGGTAAAAAATATATCGGGACGGATATTGGCTTTAACGTTCTTGCGCGCCCTGTAATGTATGACTCTTACCATGATATTGAAGTCTATCGAGAATGCGAAGCATGTTCTGAAAAGCATGAAAAGGTCAATATCGTAGGAAATATTTGTGAATCCGGGGATGTAATTGCCGCTGAACGGATGTTGCCAGAGATATTTGAAGATGATATAATTGCTGTGTTAGATGCCGGTGCTTATGGACATGTAATGAGTTCAAATTACAACTTCCGCCTACGTCCTGCCGAGGTGCTTATACGTGAAAGCGGAGAAGCGGTTCTTGTTAGAGAAAGAGATACTATTTGCGATATTTTAAACAAATACAAACCAATTGGTTTTAAATAAATTGCAAGCATTTCAAGGGGGAATTGAAATTATGAAACCGATGGAAAAACACCGCTCTCAATTGGCTGCGGAAGTAATCAAAGGTTTAATCAAAAGAAACATGGAAGGTTTTTATTGCGTGACAAAGGAAGATGCACTTAAAAAAGCACTGGAACTTGTTAAGACCGGAAGCAGTGTATCTTATGGTGGCTCAATGAGCGTCAAGCAGGTTGGAATTCTTGATGCACTTAGAAGCGGAGATTATAATTTGTTCGACCGTGACGAAGCAAAAACGCCCGAAGAAAGAGAAAAAATTCAATTTGAGACGTTCGGATGTGATTATTATTTCATGAGCACAAATGCTATAACTGTTGACGGTGAGCTTATTAATGTCGATGGCATAGGAAATAGAATTGCGGCTATGATTTATGGTCCTAGGTGTGTTATAATAATTGCAGGCATGAATAAAGTGGTTATGGACGTAGAACAAGGTTTATCACGTGCTAGAAACACGGCTGCTCCGCCGAACTGTATTAGGCTTTCATATGATAACCCATGTTCTTCTATTGGACTATGTCAAGACTGCTTAAAGGATACTTGCATATGCAGCCATACCGTTATAACACGCCGAAGCAGGGATGATGGGCGAATAAAAGTTATATTAGTTGGGGAAGAGCTGGGCTTTTAATTAACAAATTATTGATGTATATTCCAAAGTTTCCAAAGTGAAAAAAGGACAGAGGTCAGTGGTCGGTTTTCCATCCGTATTTTGATTGATGATGCTATGGTTAGAAAGCTGACTACTGATCACTGATTCTTAAAAAATAAAAGGAGGCAACACCATCATGCAAATTTCAAAAAGAATTGAAGCAATGCAGTTTTCACCTATTCGTAAGCTTGTTCCTTTTGCTGAAGCTGCGAAAAAACAAGGCAAAAAAGTTTATCACTTAAATATCGGTCAGCCTGATATTGAAACGCCGCAAGAATTTTTTGATGCGGTTAAAAACTTTGATGCAAAAGTTCTTGAATATGCTTTTTCACAAGGCATTCCTGAGCTTATCGACTCTTTTATTGAATATTACAAATTGTTTGACCTTAACTATGAAAAAGATGAAATATTGATAACAAATGGCGGAAGTGAAGCAGTATTTTTTGCATTAGTAGCTACTTGCGATTATGGCGATGAAGTTTTAGTGCCAGAGCCATTCTATACAAACTATAACAGCTTCTCGAAATCAGCAGGTGCAGTTGTTGTTCCTGTTGCTACAAGTGCTGAAAATGGATTTAAGCTTCCTGATATTTCTGTATTTGAAAGCAAAATCACTCCTAAAACAAAAGCTATCATGCTTTCAAACCCAGGCAACCCAACAGGTGCTTGCTATGATATGGCAGACATGGAAAAGATCAAAAATCTTGCTATTAAGCATGATCTTTATATAATTGCTGACGAAGTTTACAAAGAAATGATTTATGATGGACATAAATTCACAAGCTTTACGCAAATGGAAGGTCTTGAAGAAAGAGTTATTCTTACAGACTCAATCTCTAAGCGTTACAGTGCGTGTGGTGCGAGAATTGGGTGCGTTGCTAGTAAAAACAAAGCGTTAATGGCGCAAATACTTAAACTTTGCCAAGGAAGGCTTTGCGTTGCTACTATCGAACAAATTGGTGCGGCGGCTCTTGCCAGAGTTGCTCCTTCGTACATGGAAAATGTTGTTAAAGAGTACGAAAAACGCAGAAATGTGTGTTTTGCAGCTCTTCAAGAAATGGAAGGCGTTACTTGCCAAAAACCAAACGGCGCATTCTATATAATGGCTGATTTGCCTGTTAAGGATACTGATGACTTCTGTGAGTGGCTTCTTAAAGAATTCCATGTAAATAATGAAACAGTAATGTTTGCTCCAGGCAGCGGATTTTACGCAACAGAAGGCAAAGGCAAGAATCAAATAAGAATTTCTTATGTCCTTGAAGAAGAATCTCTTAAAAAGGCTATGAATGTCTTGAAAGAAGCTTTAAAAGCTTACAATAAATAATTGACAACTAATTAGTTCTGTGATAATATAACTTCGCTTGAGGCGGTTAGTCCGTCTCATACCAACTTACAACCTAAACTATGGGCTGTAAGTTGGTATTTAGCCCGAGTGGCGGAATGGCAGACGCGACGGATTCAAAATCCGTTCTCGGCAACGAGGTGGGGGTTCAAGTCCCTTCTCGGGCAAATAAATAGTTTAACAAAAAAGATGCCGATTGTTTCGACATCTTTTTTGTTACCCTTGCAATACAATGTACAACACGGTTTTGAGTTGGAAATTTTTATTCCTGCCTTTGTCAATGTGTACCGGGAAGAAGCCCGGCGGCGCAGCCGCTTTTGCCGTAGGCAAAAGTACTGATAGCCCTTGCCTTACATTGGTAAGGCTGCGGTCTCTTTTCGTGGCAGGAATAAAAATTTCCAACTCAAAACTCTCCGACCCGAAACCGCTAAAAATTCGTTTATTCGAAATTTGAGGTTGCAGGTTGTACTAGCCGTACACCAAAACCGAAAATAAAGAAGAAGCGAATTTTTAGCTGTTTCAGGCGTGTTGTACATTGTATTGCAAGGGTAAACGGATGCATGATAATCTGAATCAATTGCGCACCTTATACTCGTATCCCCTCAAAACAGTAACAAAAACTTGTCTTTTTTCCGCTATTCGTCGTCAAAAGAACCTTACCGTACCTTCGGGTACGCTAAGAACCTTTTTCCTAGCCTAGCGAAAAAAATTCTGCGTTTTTCTGCTACTGTTTTGAGAGTATACGAGTATATCCCGATAAATCGCAAACACAAGGTCGATAACCCTCCCATAACTTTGTACACCATCTCTTTGAGCGTTAACTCTCAAATACAAATCGTTAGCAGCTGTCGCAACTCTTGCAACGGGGGTATCGAACCTGCGCCAATGTTCAGCATTTCTACGAAATTCAGCTAAAACACGTTCATCTATCGAACTGCGCAGTCTGTTATAAGACTCTGAATCACCGGTTCTTCGTACTGCTCTTAACGCATACGCAAGTATATTCATTTCTCCACTTAAGCGTATAAAGGCATTTTCTGAGTTTTTGGCAGCAAGGTATGCTATAAAATTGGCATCATCTTCACGCATAAACCCTCTTGAATGAGCAAGCTCGTGTATCATTACAAATGGGATTATATAATCCTCGACATCATTTGAGAAATTTGGTTCAAGGGTAAACGGCGAAAATATCCCTGTGATACCTAAATGAGACATGCCCCTGGAAAAGAAAAATGTTTTGGGGCGACTGTAAAATCCTGAAAATCCGGAATACTTATATCCTAAATTTTGCATAGCTACTATGCTGTCGTCAATAATCTCTCTCATGATGATAGGATCATGCCGGTCTTTATCCCTATACACTTCCTGTGCAATTTTGTTAGTTCTTTCAATTAACAGTTCAGTCAGTGCTATTAGCTCATTATGTGTGAACATTTCAATCTCTATTGATAAAACCTCAGCAATAGAATCTCGGCTGAAATTTACAAATACTGTTAATGTCATCATTAAAAATAGACCGCAAATGATGCTTGAAGTTGACCATAAAAGAGATGAAATTTTCCCTATGGTTTTCTTTACTAGGCAGTGGGCTATATAACCAATTCCAAATACCACAAAAAGAATAGCGGAATAAATAAGAATTTCAAGCACAGAAAAAGGAAATAATGATATAAGCCTGCCCAATGTGTTTGTCAAAAGCGGCGTTATAAAACGTACATGCCAGTTGGCAAAGCCATCAATAAACCTTGACGCAGTAAAGAAAAAAGCAGAGATAAGCACGCATATGATCGAAAAAACCTTATTGAATTTATTTTTTTGAGTTATCCTTGAAATAAATGACTTCATTGTTCAGATACCAACCTTTTCTAGATGAGTTATACTATATCTTCTGACAGGTAATTGATTAGTTTGCCCAATTTGTGTGTTAATTCCCCACTGATTAAGAGCAGTTTTCATTATTTCAATTTCGGTTGCAGTAAATTTTACTTTCATTTGAACCCCTCATCTTGATTTATGATGTTACTTTCCGCTGTGGCATATTATAGCTATTTCGGTTAAAAATCACCACGCCAGACTTGTCTTTTTAGCGTATGCCGTCGTCAGCTTCGCCTAGCGTGCTATAGCACACGTCGTTGTCGCTTCCTTGACCTGCACTAAAAATACTGCGTCTGTTGAGGCGGTTTTCAACCGGAACAACTATATTCGTTGGATTAGATTATAATCGTTTTTCAGTATTTTTTCAATATCAAAAACGCCTCAGGCTCGTAGATTAGCTGAGGCATTTTAATATTGATGGTGTATTATTAATGATCACTCTTAACGCGAATCAAGAGTTGAATAGAATCACTTAGATTGCGGGTCAATCCCGCAATGGCGGGCTTTTGAGCATGTTCGCTCAAATTAGATTGACGTGAGCCCGCAATGACAAAAGTTTATTTTTTAATCTTGATTGGGTGCTCTTATTGTATAGTAAAACAGCCTCAAAATCGGCACACTAAACTTGCTATTTTTCCGTTATCATTCGTTGCCAGAACTCCGGAATCACTTCTGGGTATCCCGAAGGGATATAGCAAGCATTATATAATCATCCTTTGATTTTTCATGCTGCAATGACAGTGTCACTGAGCCAGTTTCAGTGTGTTTGAAAGCATTGGTTAGTCCAGTAACCCCAATGCCTTTATCTTAGTCACTGCATCCATCCCGTTTGTCACATTTAGTTTGTTATAAATAAACCTTAAATGAGTGCGAATGCTTGCTTTTTTAATACCTAAGCTCTTTGCGATTTCCTCATAAGTTTTGCCTTGGCAAAGCAGATGTGCCACTGCTTTTTGTTTGTCTGTAAACACTATAGATGTTTTCGCAGTTCCTTTTTCAATTCCGACCATTTGGCTATCCCGCGTTTTAAGGTATAGCAGCTTGATAAAGCTGAGAAGCCCTTTATCATCATCTTTTCGTTGCTTAACCCGATTTATCAATTTATGCAGCATGCCGGCAAGTTCGGCACCATCATTTATAAACATTTGCACGTAACCGTAAGGGAAAGCCATACAAACTGCTGCATCTAAATAATCTAATGCGTTGACCTGAAACTTTCCTTTCTTTTTCCGGTAGGCAATAGCCAATAATATTCGAGCTTCAATTATGTCAATCGGTCGATTAAAGGCATTTGCAATTTCTAAAATCTTTATTAACAAAATAATAGCAAAATCTATTTTTCCGGTCGCTATGAAAGCCCTGCATGTGGTGAAATCAGCATACATTTTATATAAAGTCGGGCTTTCATATTTTTGTGAATCAAGCCACTCTTCGGCAGCCTTAATATTGCCGACCGCAATTTGACGGCGTACTGATAAGGCGTTGAAGCTATTGAGTAGCTCGTATGATTTAGTTTCCTCAATTAGTCGTGATATAGAGTTAAGCACCCCGGATGCCGCCATAGAACTTTTTTCATCTTCTCCGTTAAGCGCATCAAGTACATAAACTAAAATCGACATAGCGCAAAAATTAGATTCTGGAAGGAAATCGCTTTTTGTTTCAGCCATCGCCATCACAGCGTATTCATATGCTTGTTCTAAATCTCCTTTTTCATACAACATATCTGCTATCATAATTAGAAAGAGCATAGCTGCTTCTTCGCCGAGAAGCCAACCGATCTTTGATTGCATCATCATATAGTTCTCAATTACATTCCCGACGGCCATTTCAGAATGGTCTTTAATCGCGCGATGAAGAAATGGCATATGCAAAGACGCACTCCATTGTGAAACAGAAACATCAGATGTATCAGACATTGCCCCGATTTCATCCATCATCTGATTTAAAGAAACACGAAAATCATATATACGCAAAAAAAGTGATTTATACGCCGACTCAGGATAGATTGACAAAATCTCACAATGCCTAAAATAATATTCATCCATAAAAATAACCATGTCATCTGCACGCCCATCAGCAAATGCACACATAGTTAGCAAAAATAACAAACGTGGGTAATGTTTTGCGGCATTTTTAACTTCTTGATGATTAAAGATTGGAATGAGCCTCTCCAAAGCAAAATTGCTGCTTCCGGAATCAGCCAAAAAGTCAAAGCATTTCGCTATTCCAAGATAGCTTTTGCAACGAATAAAACAATCAATAGCGCTGTAAAAATCTCCTTGTGATAAATGCCACTGCCCTTCGGTTTCTAAAAGAGAGTATAAAAATTCCTCGCCGCATTCATTAGCCATGCGTCTAAGAAATTGCTGAAATAAATGATGATAACGATAAACGTCTTTTTGTAATTGAGTAATAAAAGCACCTTTCTTAACTAGATCCTTAATAAACTTGTTGCTGTTTAGATTGCCCGTCAGTGCGTTACATAATGAATGTTCAAGTTCGCTTAATTGTGAGGTGGAAAGCATAAAATTTCGGGTTTGCTCATCCCATTTTTCCCATATATTAAACTGAATAAAGTTATCAAGATATTCATAGATGTTATCAGACGGCTGCTCCTCTGACAGTAAAAATGCATTTATACCAATTGCCCAGCCTTGTGTTTGTTGGGCAATATCTTTTGCCTGCGCTTGCGTAATTTGACTATCTCGGTTTTTGTACAAAGCGATTATGTCTTTTGTGGTAAAAAGGAATTTTTCTGAGCTAATGCTAGCAGTTTGACCTTTAATCAACAAACCGGAAAGGCTCAAAGGCAAATCGGAGCGGCTAATAAGAACAACTTGAAAATTTCTTGGTAACCGCCCAATAAAAACAAGGAGAAGTTGTAAGACTTTATTATCATCAATCAAATGTAGGTCGTCCATTACAAGAACAGTCTGTTTTCTGGAAGATAGAGCTGAAATTGCTCGAAAAGTAAATTCCTCGGGCGCATTGTGAAACGATAGGTGTGAAACGAATGAATCAAGAGTTTTATTTCGAGGCTGGCAAGAACAAAGCGCAGCGCAAAAGCGTTCGCAAAAACTATCGGGGTTATTATCAAATTCATCAAAGGAAAGAATTGCTTTAGCACGGATATCTTTGTCAAGCCACTGTGTTACAGCTACTGTTTTGCCATAACCTGCGGGAGCACATACGGCTAAAATGCGATGATTCTTTAGCTTATTAAAAGTGCGGATCAATTCCTGCCTTTCCAACATGACATTGCTGATAGCCATTATAAACACCCTCTGATTCATATTTTAGTATTAGCACTAGCTAAATTGCCTAGATACTAGCTAAACTACAGAAATTGTCAAAGGCAACAACTCAATAGCAAAGATTATTATAGTCGCTGATCTAGCAATTTTCAACGGTAAATTTCACACGAATCATAGTAAATTCTTATAAGCATCATTTGTAACATATTTTTTCAAAAATAAAGTTGAAAAAGACCCACTTGAAGATGTTTACAAAGAAAACTTGTGTCTGATAGTATATTAAGCGGACAAGTTTTCGCATTGCTAAATAATATGTGGAGAAAGCTGACAAATGTGTTGGGATATTAAACAGTTTGCAGCAAGCATGTAAGCGGACGGGCAGTTTATTTTTTGCCGTCACTCAAAATCGAGCATCCACCAAAACATAATAAGCGATTGTCCTCTATGTTTCACATGCAAAGGGCGGTCGCTTTTTGCGTTTTTATTGATTCCGGAATATGGAAGTAAAGGTTATAGGACTGTAGATTCTCAATCAACTAATCGAAAGGAAGAATAGGGCATGACTTTTATAAAGAATATAAAAATTGGCGCAAAACTTGCATTGGGGTTTACGATAGTTTTGCTTTTTGCACTAGCACTGGCTATATACGGGATAATTGCTATGAGCAATTTGAGCAATAATTATCAATGGGTAATTGATAGCCCTAACGCAAGGTTTATACTTGTTGAAGAAATTGATATGGTAATAACTGATATAAGACATTATACTACACTTGCTGCTCTTAATGCAGGCGACAGCGAAGTAATCTCTAGATTTGAAGAAAATATAAACGAAAAACGTCAATTGTTCGGTGAATTGGTCGAGGAGCTTAGAGAAAGCCTTGAAAATGACAATATTATATCGATTTATGCAAAAAATGTTAATAATATTTTGATGGAGACCGTTGCCGATTTGGTTTACAGTTATTTGGATAATCAAGTAGCTTCGATTATTTCGGCGGCAAGAGCTAATGACTTAGATTTGGCAAGAGAACTTATTTTTGCGGGTTTGCATGTAAATGACGTAATTGATGATAGCCTTTATACTCTATTTGAGGAAATACACACATATATGTTACAAGCTAGAATTTATGTTGAAAACAGAAGGCAGCGCAGTGTGTTTAATATGATTTTTACATTTGTCGGTGTTTTGGCAATTAGTGCTGTTATTGCGATTGCAACTTCAAGGATAATTACAAAGCCTATAAATCAGTTGTTGGCTTTAGTTTCTGATGTTTCGAAAGGAAGGCTGAATGTAAACATTGACAGCACTAACTTTTCAACAGACGAAACGGGGGCATTGACAAGGGATGTGCTTGGTCTGGTAAGTATAATCAGGTCAATTGTGGACGATTTAACTGAAGCAAGTCACGAATATTTAAAAGTTGGCAATATGCATTACATTATAGATGACAGTAAGTACCAAAACTCGTTTAAAGAAGTAATTGATGTTACAAATTCTCTACTTAAGCAAGTTACTGCGGACATAGATGGTATAGTTCTTGCAGTAGATAAAATGAGTGATGGAGATTTTAAAGCAAATGTAGTAGTCGAAGATTGGCCTGGTGAATGGGCAATAATGCCAAGATCTATGCTCAAACTTAGTGCTAACCTAAAAGCTGTCAGAACCGAAATCGGTAATATGATTGAATCGGCGGTTAAGGGCGATTTGGAGTTCAAAGTAGATGCCGAAAAGTATAGCGGAGAATGGCATACAATTATGGAAGGACTAAACGATATTGCCGACACAATTGCTGCCCCGCTCGCAGTTATCGAAATTCAACTGGGAGAAATGCAAAAAGGTAATTTTGAGTTGAAAGATATTGACGCAAAGATATTAGCTAAAAACCTTAGCCCGCACCCGAGTGATTATAACGGCTCATTTAGGAAAGCTATACAGTCTATGGACAGCACTATTACAGAAATTCACAGCTACATTTCTATCATCACCAATAAAATGCAGGCCGTTGCAAGCGGCGACTTTACTCAATCTATTAGCCATGAGTTTATTGGCAGTTTCTCACCGATTAAAGAAGCGTTGAACCAAACTTCTACCGCCTTGCGCAAAACAATGTTAGAAATTTCCTCAGCAGCTGACCAAGTGTTGTCGGGTGCAAAACAGATTTCTGAAAGTGCCATAGAGTTAGCAAACGGTGCGCAAGAACAGACCAGTTCGGTAGAAGAACTTAACGCCACCATTGATGTAATTAATCAGCAGACACAACAAAATGCTAAAAGTGCGGCAGAGGCTAGTGAGCTTTCCGATATATCTACTTCCAATGCGAAAGCAGGCAACAATTCAATGAACGAAATGCTAGTTGCTATGGAGCAAATCAAGGAATCATCAAGCGATATTTCCAAGATTATAAAAGTCATTCAAGATATTGCGTTCCAAACTAATCTGCTTGCGCTTAATGCGGCTGTGGAAGCTGCAAGAGCCGGGGAACACGGCAAAGGCTTTAGTGTGGTTGCAGAGGAAGTTCGCAATTTGGCAGGACGCAGCCAAGAATCCGCTTCTGAAACTACTGATCTTATTGAAACATCAATCAACCGAGTTAAACATGGGTCGAACATTGCGGAAACTACATCACATACATTAGACGGAATTGTTAAAAATGCTGCCGAAGTATCAGAGTTTATAGGCAAAATTTCCGCAGCTTCAAAAGAACAGGCAGAGGCGATTACACAAGTTAGTGTGGGGCTTTTGCAAATATCAACGGTAACACAAAACAATTCGGCTGTTTCAGAAGAAACAGCTGCGGCATCGGAAGAACTTAATTCTCAAGCTGAAATACTTCAGCAATTAGTATCATATTTTAAATTATAGAGCAGACAGAAATGTTGCGTATAAAAGGCTGAGTGTAAAGAGCGTTTAATCTGTATGATATATTGAAAACGCAAAGGTTGAATAGAATCACTGTTAAGTCCGCAACACGTGAATCTAATTTGAGCGAACATGCTCAAAAGTTCGTCATTGCGGGCTTGACCCGCAATCTTCATGCTGTGGACTGTGAGCCATGTTCAGTGCTATTACACCGTTCAAGCATCATTTGCGTTAATAGTGATAAACATAATGTTGAAATTTTTTACATGAAGATTCCGGGTCGAGCCCGGAATGACAGGGTTTAGGCATATTCGTTACAAATTAGATTCACGTGAGCCCGCAATGACAAAAGTTTATTTTTTAACTCTTGACTGGCATTAAAATTAAACGCTCTTTGTCTACTTTAAATTTAGGTTTTAATTTCAAAAAAAATTATTGACATCATTTGCAATTTATGCTATACTTTACAAGTTCAGACATATTGTAACATAAAGCTATATAATACTGCATGATATGACTTTTTCTAACAATTGTGAAATAGCTCTGATTTGTTGCAAATTACTATTACAAATGTAAAGGTAACAATGCGGAGAGAAGCTTTGAAGAGTGTAATTATAATTGATGATGATGAAATATATAGTGTAAAATTAGCTGATTATGTTGAAAAAAGCGATGAATTTAAAGTGGTTGCCATTGCAATAAGTGGTAGAGACGGCAAGTTATTAATCGAACATTATAAGCCGGATGTTATCATTATGGATATAATATTGCTTGATGATGATGGTTTAAACGTTATTAAGCATATTTACAATAGTTATGATAACTATAAACCGTACCTTTTCGTTATAACTTCTATTTCCACTTCGTCAATGGAAAAGATGCTCTTAGAGCTTGGAGTAGATTTTGTTGAATTCAAGCCTTTAGAGTACAAAAACTTAAATAATATCCTTAACAAAATTTCATCTGATATTGAAAAAACTGAAAAAAGATATATTACCAATACAAGCAAAAAAGACATTACTGATTTTATAGTGGAAACACTCGCTGAAATGAGAATGTCACAGGAATTATTAGGATATGTTTGTGTTAAAACAGCACTCTATTTCATATTAGATAATTTAGATGCAAGACCTCATATATATAAAAAAGTTTCTGAAATTTTAAGTATATCTGAAAAAAGTGCGGATAAAAATATTCGTACTGCCTCTAATACATGTGTTGGTTCTGAATTGTATTGCGATCTATTTGGAAAACACCCTGTAAATAACTTAAGGTTTTTATATGGTACTGCCATTTACATCGAGATGCGCATGCGTGGAAGTGAAAAAAATGATTCAGGCTATAGCTAACAATATAGCAAAGTATATAGTAGATAATGATGATACCAATACCGCAGATTACGAAATATTAGCTTATGGATACGGACTGATTGTAAACGGAATATTTACTTATGCAGCTATAATTACTTCAGCGCTTATATTAGGTCTTATTGTTGAAATGTTTGTTGCTTTAGGTGCTTTTATAGCATTGCGGCTGCTCGTAGGCGGTGTTCATGCTAACAGCAGGGTTTTATGTTTTGCTACAAACGCAGGTGTAATGTATTTCAGCATAGCATTATCCTTTTTCCTTAATTTGAGCGAAATAGTGATTACGGTTTTGTATATTGCTAATTTATTGTTGTTAATCCTTTATGCACCTAGTGATACTACAGATCAGCCAATTGTAAAAAGACGTATGTTAAGAAAGATATTAGGCATTGCGTGTTTGTCGTTATTCTTTGCTCTGCCTATGTTTTTAAATAATTTTCAGGTAAAAATTAATATATTAATATTGATATCCACAATTACATGTGTAATGTTACACCCGCTTATCTATAAGATTTACGGGTGCAAAAAATCAATATATTAAAATAGGAGGTCTATATGAAAAAATCACTTGTATCACTAATGAAAAAGTCCGGTGAGAAAGCGGCTATGGTTCCTATTACTGTAAGAAGTTGGCCTTGGGGACCAAATCAGCCTAAAATGCCATCATCTCTGCGTGAAAAAATGGAAAAATATGATATCAAGTAAGTAATAGCCCCTTAAAGGGGCTATTTTTACTTTAAACAAGCAGGTCGGCAGTAAAAGTATCATCAGTACAACTAATGGTAAAATCCACATACCACCCTTCCTCTCTCCTATTGTTAACAATCGTTTGCACTTCGAAAAGCCCAAACCCGCTATGCCCTTTCTTTCCGCTGACTCCTTTATCAAGTATCTTTGTTGTATCTGCCCTTTCATCAACTGAATTATTTATAATAATCCTTATTTTTTTGTTTTCGTTGCATATCTCCATAGTAACACATTTTTCGGCAGATAAATATGCATGTTCCATTGCGTTATTAAGAAGATTACCAACTATCCTACTAAGCTGCATTTCATATATCGTTTTTAGTTCAAATATTTTAGCTGTCACTATAACGCTAAAGTCAATTCCATTTTGTGCTGCGAAAGCGGCATTAGACAGCACAATTCCATATATGTAGGGCATGTTTTCTTTTATTCCGGTGTTTATTTTAATAACAGTCTTTTCGTTATTAAGCTCAGTTACAATGTTGCGAATATGTGAAAACAAACCTTTGCTGTCTTCTGCTTCACAATATCCATATAGAGTATTAACTAAGGTTCTATAACCATGCCTGTCACCTTCCCAAGCAACAAGAGACTTTTCCAATGTTTCTGTATATTGCTTTTGAAGTTCAGCACTTTCAACTTCTGATGCAAATTTATTGAGTACAAAAGTCATATAAATTATTGTCGTCTGCATAACAAGCACTGCAAGAGCATTAAAAACTACAGCATTTGTGACAACTTCTGCGAAAAATAAAAAGTGTACACTTGCTATTGAGCTTAAGCCAACAAGTAATAATGTTATTGATAATACAAACATTATTTTGCTACGTGTTAAGTTAATTGTAGTAAACTTAGTCTGTTTGATTAATATAAATATAACGATGTATGCCACTATAACAGCAATCATAGTAAAATGGTTATTGAGTTCAGGAGCTAATACACGAAATATAATGCTAAAAATATTGCCAATATATAATGATAGAAAAAGCTGCATTGAAATGGCTAAAACTGCCTGCTTTTTGCGCATACTTGCTATCAAGCAGTAATAAATTGCAGTGCTGACAAAGAATATTCCTAGCATCATCCAAGGATTTCCAAATTGTAAAACCGCAATTGCGGTACTAGCCAAAAGCGTAATCAACCAGCTAACTTTAACCTTAAACAGCGTTGTTAAAATCAAAAATTGTAGAAAGATTTGTACAAAGTTAATTGCAATTGTGTAAACATCATCTAGGTTAACCATAGCTTTTATCTCCTTGTTTTTTGTATTAGTCGATTCGTAATAGACATTATATCACATATCCTACTAAGTATCACCAAATTACACCAATTTCTACCTTGATTGTTCAGTAATAAGAACGATAAACTTAGCTTATAATAAAGCAATTGAGGGGGATTTATATATGAAAGGTGCTAATTCAGGCAAAAAACATTTAAGTATTGTCAGAAATGGACATATTGAAAAAAATGAATCTATACTTTTTGATTCACCGGTTAACGTCCTTTTAATAACCGACAGGCTGCATGATATTACAGAAAGGCTAAAGAATTACCTTCAAAACGACCATGATATTAAAGTTGATTTAGTTAATAATTATGATGAAGCGGCTAATGTTATATCAAAAAAAACCTTTGATTTTCTTATTATCGTTGGCTATTTAGCTGATGAGCACAGCTTTGATACAGTTGGTTTATTCCGCCGAGTTAATAAACATTCTGCTGTTATTTTTTATGCAATCTTGGACAATTATATTGATTACTTGTGCGAAAAATATAACATCTATTATACATGTGACAGAAGATATCCCTTTGACCGACTGCTTGCATATATGAAAGAAAGTTATCAGGCTGAGAGTTTTAAAATGCAAAAAGCACAAGAAGATATGTCGAAAGACCGGTGTGATAATTCGCATATGTGTTTTAAAGATGAAACGATAGAAGATATCCATGTTAAACCTGACCATAGCTCTGTACAAAAAACTAGCATATGGGCTTGGATAAGGAAAATATTGGGTAGAGGTAAGAGATTATAGAGCTACAAAAATTAAATTATTTAAAAATCTAAACCATATTTGACCTAAAATTCCTTGAGTTACCGATATTTTACAGTTATAATTGACAACAAGGTTATATAGAATTAGAAAAATTTACTAATTTTATCAAAAAAATCTAACATTTTGTCGAATTGTTTAACGGTAAAAAATCTAAACTAACTCAAAGGAGAAATAACCAATGCAAAAGAAATTCGAAAAGCTACAAAAAAGTTGTATATCATTACTACTAGTTTTTGCAATTCTTTTGACATCAGGAGTTTTTGACAGCATTGTATTCGCAGCAAACGCTTTAACTGAAATATTAACGGAGAACCAAAGCCAGCAAAATGAGACGAGATATCAAGATTTAGTAAATAATGACAGCATATCCGGTATATACGACAGCTCGCCGCATGATCATTTTGAACATCCTATGACTAACCATTCAAATTTTGATCCTGTCGGTGTCGGTATTTCACCCTTCAACTTTGATGAGATCCCTCAACATATTTATGATATCTTAGACAATCCACATGCTAGATTCTCGTCGTTATCAGACTCGGAAAAAGATGATTTTCTTAACTATATGCATGTGCGCCGTGATACTATGCTAGCTCTTGAAGCGTATGGGTTTAATGTTTTGCAATCAATTGCAAAGGCAACTATCATGCAAAAATTAAATATATCAGCAAGCGAAGTGCTTGCTATGATAAATGCTCATGACTCCATAGCAGCAGCAGCGATGGAATCATTAAGATTATCAAATTATCAATATACGTTTAGATTTCTAAATGGTGATAATGCAATAATTCTGGCAAACTTTCTGATTTTGGGATACACTGCTGATGAAGCTCTAGGCGCATTGATAGTATCTCAGGCACTGCATCTTGAGTCTGAATTAGTTATCGGTAGTGAAAATAATCAACTCTTCAGACTTCAAATGCTTCCCCTAACTATGTATGGTGCGGAGCAATCTTTAAATGATGATCCTTTTGAATCAGACAATACTGAAGATGAACCAACTGAATCTGGCGAATATATCGAATATTACGCTCCCGCAAATTCAGGTTTTGGACCATCTGAAGAATTTGAATCAGAGCCTGAAAACAATGAGCAAGATGATGAGGATATTGAACCGGAGTCAGAAAACAACGAAGAGCTTGAATCAGAAGATCAAGAACAGGATTTAATAATCTCTGAACCTGAGATTGAACTTATCCCTCTAATAAGCCACAGCTTAAGCTTCGAAGATATAGACCTAATTGCCGAAATCGCAGATGTCTACCATGTAAATGCGTTTGCGATATTTGACTATGCAAACAACAATGGTATGTCCGCAGAAGACGTAGCTATTGAAATAGCCGAGTTCCGAATGGTAAATGGTTTAATTATTGCAATGCCTAATAGTGAAGAACTTCACCAGGAATGGCAGGGGCATCCATCAGCTCCTTTTACCATTGCATCCGGGTCAGGCGAAAATATTAACTTAAATACAGGTTCAATTACTTATGAAAGTCATATAATTAGCATACCGGGTCGGGGTGGATTTGACCTTAACCTCAGCTTGCAGTATGATCTTAATGCGGCTTCCATGACTGAAATGTCAGGACAAGAAAGGCATGGGCTAGGTGTTTTCCTTTTTCCTCAGATTGTGGAGCAAAGGTTCGCATTTCGTAATAATGAGCTTATAGATTGGGAGACCTTACCTGGAACACTGAATGACCCCCGGTGGGTAGTTGGCCCCGGTGTCAGAAGCGTTGCTGAAGCAGTTGGATACGCTGAAAACTATTTGCTTTCGTGGTTAGGACCTAACTGGAGAGATAATCGATCCCCTTCTTCAATTACAATTCGAGGAAGAAATTTTACAAATCCTCCAAACACAATACACCAATACTTTTTCCCTGAACGAGGCGGACCATTTTTAGAAGGTTGGGGTTGGGGTATAACAGGTAGAGAGAATATCGCAACTACCAGATCACAAAATATAAACCCGATGAGTTTTATGGGAGCAGGTTGGTCACTTAACTTCAACAGAATATTAATTGAAGGCAATGAGAAATTTTTTAGGTTCACAAATGGCTCAACATTCCAGATTAATGCGGATGGTTCATTGAGAAATTATAGACTATCCGGGGTGAGTGTTCATAATTTCACCGGTGGAAATTTCCCCGGAACAAGATATGCGGCTTTTTTTCCTGATGGAAGACGTGAGTTCTTTGACGGTGAAGGGAATATGGTTGGCAAGCAAGATAGATTTGGCAACTCAATTAGGTTTGAAACAGTAAATACCTCAGGTACTCATACACGTGAACTTCGTATATGGGATTCAAACAGTAGATTGACTGCTATAAGGTATAATCCCAATGGAGCAGGTAATGTACAGATTATACTGCCTGATAATAACACGATTACATATTATTTCAGATATCATGGCGCGTACAGGCTTCTTGACAGGAAAATTGATCAGTTAGGGAATGTAACAAACTTTGATTACAGCGTAACAAGCACAAATTTTACATTTTCACCAACTGCGGCTTCCGAACGCAAAACGAATGTTAATCTTACCTCGGTAAATTATCCAAGCGGTGCATCAACCATATTTGAATACAGCCTAACAAATGCAAGACTTGGAGCAAGAGGTCGTCACCAAATACCTCAAATCAGCCGCAGGTTTGATATGTCTAGCGGAAGAAGGTATAACGAACAAACATTTACATATACAGGCTCATTCACCGGTTATCCAAATCATGCCGGTGCTAATAACCTTCCCTCAGGCTTTAGATACAGTGTTACAGTAACCAATTCTGATGGTTTAAGAAGTGTGCATACATTCGACAGTGAGCATATGAATGTTTTGACTGAAACAACGCATAACAGCAGAAGAATAAGCCAGGAATCAATATACTTTAATCACTTAAACTTGCCTGTATTTATTGAATCAACAACATTTGGTGAAGGCTCAAACAGTTTCAGTGTTACAGAAGAGTTTGCTTACGATAATTTCGGAAATATAACTTGGCATAGAGATGTTAGAGGCAACACTACAATCTTCACCTATGATCATAGATTTCAAATGCCGCTGACAAGATCATATGTTAGAAATTGGGCAGAAGTCATAGAAGAAAATATCTTAGACTCAACAGGCAGAAGCATAATCGAAAGTACAGTAACCGAAAACGGTGAATTGCGTAGGAGAACACAGTTTACAAGATTTGATGCTTCCGGAAATGTAACCGAGAGACGGGACTTCATAGATCCAACTAACTTTATAACAACAGATATCAGTTATCTAAATAGCGTACTTCCTCAGGCAATATCCGTAGACGGCATATCGACTATTTTTGCACGAGATATCATGGGGCGTCTTTTTGGTACTATTGATGCAAACGGCAATGAAACAAGGTTCTTTCATGATGCAAGAGGGCGTGTAATCCGCCAGTTAAACCATGACAGAACAGAAATATTATTCGAATTTGACGACCTTAACAACAGACTAACAACCACAGACGAAAATGGAGTCTCAACCATTTTCTCTTATGATGCCTTAGGCAACATAACAGAAGTGCGTCAAAGCGGCAAACCGTATGCACTGTCTCGTTTTGAATATGATACAAACATGCGCCTGGTCAGAGAATTTGATGCCTACGGTCGCCAAACAACATATACATATGACCATTTAGGTCGTATGACATCAAGAATCCTGCCGTCAGCTCTTCGTGAAGAAATCTTCATCTACGAAGATGCTTTCGACTCAGTCCATTCGAGAGTAACCCATATAATTAGGGGTGATAGCAACGCTCCTGATATTAGAACTGCTGCGTACCAGGACAGGTTTGGGCAAAATGTAAAAAATGCTGTATTTGAAGGGCAAACTGTGCATTATGAAACAAATACTTTCGACATATGGGGTAATCTTATCAGCATTCTGTCTGCTCGTGATGCTGCTGAAGGCAGGGAATCTACGCAAGAATTTGGCTACGACATTTTCGGTCGAAGAACAATGTCAGTGGATGCACGTGGCTTGGGAACATGGTTCGGTTACGACTTCCTCGGCAGGCAAACCATAATAATGGATGGTTTTTACAATACAAGCCGATTCTATTACGATTCTCAAAATCGCTTAATAGAAGAACATCACCCCTTCGGTTGGAACAGCTACACAATAAGAAGGCATCAATATGATGCAAACGGCAACCTAACTGAAACTGCTATCTCTAACAGCATACCGGGTGAACCGTTAACCTTCACAAGAACTACATTCGAATACGACAGCCGTAATCGCCTTGTAAGAGTAAACTCTTTCGACGGCGACACGTTGGAATCCTTCGTAGAATACACCTACGACGCAGTAGGCAACATGCTCGAAATGCGTGCGGCAAACGGCGCAAATATAACAACCTACGAATATGACAGCTATAACCGTGTCATAAGAATTACCGACGCTTTATGTCAATCAGAAACCTTTACATATGACCGTAACGGCAACATGTTAACGCACATTGACCGCAACGGTATTACGATAACGAATACTTATGATGAGCTAAACCGCTTAACAAACGTAACCGCTAAAAATCCGGACGGCACAGCCGCATCGGAGTTCAAACGCTTCGCCTATGCAAGAACAGGCGCAGTAATTTTAGAAGAAAATGAGCATATAAAAATAACCAGAACTTTTGACAGCCTTGGCAGGTTAATTACAGAAACCGAAACACATTCAAACGGAATCCCTCAGACAGTTAAAACGTATACATACGATATAGCCGGTAACCGCCTGTCATTTATACTAAGGCAGAACAATCAAATCGTATTAAATAATACGTATGCTTATGATGAGCTAAACCGCTTAATTCGTGTGTATGAAAACGGTTCTTTGACTGTCACATATACATACGACATCTTTGGCAACCGTGCGACCAAAACCTACCCTAACGGCAATACAACTACATATGCTTACAACAGAGCAAACCTTGTAACATCAATGACAAACTTTAGAGGACATGAAGTAATTTCACAATTCTTCTACGAATACTACCTAGATGGTAATCAAAGACAAATAATCGAAAACACAGGGCGCATCACAACCTATACCTACGACGGTTTAGGCAGGTTAACAAATGAAATTCAATATGGCGGCGGCTTACCTAACATAACAAAAGTCTATACCTTCGACACAGCAGGAAACCGTGCATCAATGACCGTAACAGGCGAAGAAAACTTCACAGTAACCTACTACTACGACCAAAACAACCGCTTGTTGCAAGAGATTAGAATTGAAGGCGATAACGACCCTGTTATAACGTTCTACACCTACGATCCAAACGGCAACCAGATAAGTAGAACTGTTTCCGGCGGTATCACAGATCAGCCTGCAACGCCAATAACAGAGGTAGCTTTAAGTATAACTGCCCCTGCAACAGGCAACGCACCAAGCCAAACGGCAGAAGGCACAGGCAGCTTTACTATCTCAAACATAACATGGTCATTAACCGGAGCAGTGTTCGAACCGAACAAGGTTTATTCGGTTTGGATAACGCTAAATGCGGATGAGGGCTATACTTTTACAGGCTTAACAGCAGCAACGCTTAACGGAAGAGACGCAACAACAGTATACAACACCGGGGCTGCACTCATAGTATCATATGAATTCCCGGCGACTGACCCGATTTCAATAAACAGCATTGGTATATCAGTAGCCACCCCGATAACAGGCAATGCGCCAAGCTCGATTGTGACAGGATTAGGCAGCTTCGAAGTATCAGCCGTTACCTGGTCACCAACCGCAGAAGCTTTTGCGCCAAACACAGTATACACTGTGCATGTCACGCTAACGGCGAATGAAGGGCATAACTTCAACGCCACGCCGGAAGTGACAATAAACGGCAACCCTGCATCAATCGTACATAATACAGGGGCAGCTCTTATAGTTTCATATGCATTCCCGGCGACTGCATCAACGGCTATAACAACCGCCGCATTAAACGTAATCCACCCGGCAACCGGCGATACACCAAACACTACAGCCGTTGGAGCAGGCAACTTTACAATAAGCCCTGTAACATGGTCGCCAAGCGTTACAAATATTTTCGCTGCAAACACAATATACACAGCAACCGTAACGCTAACAGCAAACGAAGGGTTTACATTCAGCGGCTTAACAAGCGCATCAATAAACGGCAGCCCGGCAGTGATATCTAACAACACAGGCAATACGGTAACGATATCATACATATTCCCGGCAACTGCTTCAATACCAACGGAAAACGTTGCAATAATCGTAACCACTCCAATAACAGGTGCAGTGCCTAATACAACAGCATTAGGATCAGGCAGCTTTACTCTAAGTGCAGTAACTTGGTCACCTGCCGCAAATACCTTTGCCGCTAACACAAGATACACAGCAACCGTAACCCTAACGACTACAGCAGGTCATACATTTACCGGATTAACAGCCGCAACGATCAACGGTAATGCGGCAACGATATCAAACAACACAGGCAACCAGGTAACTCTAAGTTATCAGTTCCCGGCAACCGTTCCAATTCTGATAACAACTGCTGCAATAAACGTAACCGCTCCGGTAACAGGTGCAACGCCAAGCACAGCAGCGTTTGGGTCTGGTAATTTTAGCATAAGCCCTGTTACTTGGTCGCCATCAGCTAATATCTTCGCTGCTAACACACGCTACACAGCGACCGTAACCCTAACGGCAAATGCAGGGTTTACCTTTAGCGGTCTAACAACTGCGACAATCAACGACAATATAGCAACTGTTACAAACAACACAGGCAATCAAGCAACGCTAAGCTACCAATTCCCGCCGACATTAGAAATACCAACCACCCCGCCGGAGGATGTGGAATTGAGAGTATACATAGACGGTCAAGAAGTATATGATCAAAGCTTTGTAGCATTGTCCGGTTTTGACCCTGCCTTATTGGAATGGATAGTTATACCAAGTGATATTGTTGTTGCCGGACATGCAACAATAACAGCAGATGACCCTGATATATTCTACTTTGAACAAGATGGGTTAAACTTCTGGATTCATC
>WRBF01000006.1 GCA_009784685.1 Defluviitaleaceae bacterium
TAAAAATTCGTTTATTCGAAATTTGAGGTCGCAGGTTGTACTAGCTGTACACCAAGACCGAAAATGAAGAAGAAGCGAATTTTTAGCAGCTTTAGGCGTGTTGTACATTGTATTGCAAGGGTATGCAGCGCAGAACATATCTGCTTAAAATATTGGTCTGACGCAGCATCTTTACGAATGTAGTATATGTATTCAATAGCAATTTTTGCAGCAGCAAATAGACCCCTTGCACCATATTTTGCAAAAGGGTCATTAGCAAACAAGTCCGCCATTACACCCCCCCTGCTTTCGGGATTATCTCCACTCGTACCACTTAAAATCATTGTTCCATCTCGCTCATCACCTTCCGCTGCTCTTTTACTTTCCCTTTCCATAACATTTTTTGCTCGTTTCTCTAATTCAGGTGCAGTTATTTCTGTACCAAGAAAAGTGATTTTGGATGATTGGTCTAAAAATGCACCCTTTCCCTTTCCTTGCGTAAATACACTATCAAGAGCTCCACCAAATCGCCCATTGCATAAATCGCATACAATACCTTTAAGCGTTAATTCCTTGTTGCCCAATTCTTTGGGAACAATGTGTTCAACACTTTTGAACGGCACGTCTGTTCGCTGACAAATTATACAATTGTTTACTTTTTTATTTTGACATATGTCCACACTAAACTAACCCCGCATACTTCTCAAAAAATGTCATCAATTTTTCAATAACACCCTGCTTCTTCTCCGCACGGTTACCGCCGCCAAACCTCGAAACAGGCGGCATAATTTTATCTATATCCGTGCCTGTGGTTTTAAGTATGCCATCACGGAAAGCTATATCAATAAAGCGGCGAGCTTCTTCGTCTTTTAACTTTTCATCAGCAATCAACGTAGCCAAATCTTCTTCTTTTCGTGCTTGTACAAAGCTCTGCCATCCAGTATCAACATTGGTAGATACGTTTACTTGCTCGACAAAACGCTCTATCAATTCCTTTTTGCTGCGTAGCTCGATACTTGAATTGATTGCTTTAATAATTGATGCAAGTATAGTTTTATCTTCGCAGTTGGAAGCGTGATATTTTTCCACAAGCATGAGGATATAGTCAATATTGACTTCTACTTGCTTGATAAGCTCCAACTCGAAAACTACGTCATCGTTAATGTTCTCTTTGTCGCTGTCAGACTTTCCACGCATATCTTGGTAAAGGTCGATATATACGCTTTGGTAATCTTGGAAATCCCTATCGTTTAGTATCTCATTCCCGGCGAAGTCATCAAATGCAGTTAGTATATTCTTTAATCGCAAAATCGCACCATACAAACGGATAAATTCCTTGCGGGCTTCTTCGCCAAGCGGTGGCGCATCTTCTGCAAAAGGAAACTTTGCCATAAGCTCGGCTATCAATTCCTCATAGCCTTTTTGATATTTACCGTTATGGTCGAAACCGTGATAATACTCGTTATAGGTTTTGAGTAATACAATGCCGCCCGCCTCTTTGTTGCCAAACAGAGATATGGCATCATCGGTAGCTTTCTTCAAATCACGGAAACATACGATATTTCCAAAAGTCTTTACGCTGTTTAATATGCGGTTGGTGCGTGAGTACGCTTGTATTAAACCGTGCATTTTTAGGTTCTTATCTACCCAAAGTGTATTAAGCGTAGTTGCATCAAAGCCTGTAAGAAACATATTGACCACAATAAGCAAATCAATCTCACGATTTTTCACACGTTGCGATAGGTCTTTGTAATAATTTTGAAACTTATCCGCAGAGGTGTCAAAGTTGGTGCTGAATTTGGAATTATAATCAGTAATCGCCGCATCAAGAAAATCACGAGAGCTTTTGTCGAGCTTATCGTTTTCAAATTCTTCATCAGCCAAAACATCTTCGGGGTCGTCCTCGTTTGCACTGTAGCTGAATATGGTTGCAATGGTTAAATCCTTATTTTTCTCCGCAAGTTGTGTCTTAAATTCTTCGTAATACTTCATTGCCATAGGAATAGAAGCCACAGCAAACATTGAGTTAAACCCTGCCGTGCGTTGCCCTTTAAGTGAGTAGAACGTATTGCGTTTTGTCTTTTGGTCGAAATGCTCAATAATATAAGCCACAACTTCACGGACACGCTCGGGCGCACTCATAGCCTTCTCAACATCAATCGCACGAACATCTTTATCCGCAACATCTTCTTTTTGCTTAACCGTGTTTATAAAATCAATGCGGAAAGGCAACACGTTTCCATCATTGATAGCATCAACAATGGTATATGTGTGGAGCTTTTCGCCAAAGGCTTGCGGAGTTGTTCTCAAATTCGGATTGCCGCCTGTTCCTGCATTAACCGAAAAAATAGGCGTGCCTGTAAACCCAAAGATATGATAATTGCGAAACGCTTTTACAATCTTTTGGTGCATCTCACCAAACTGTGAGCGGTGGCACTCGTCAAAAATAAGCACGATATGTTTCTTGTATACGTCGTGGCTCTTGTTCCTGCTTATAAACACATCAAGTTTTTGGATTGTTGTAATGATAATGCGAGAGTTAGGGTCATTAAGGTTTTTCTCTAATTGTTTTGTGGACTTACTGCCGCTTGCCGCACCTTTTTCAAAGCGGTCATATTCTTTTATGGTTTGATAGTCAAGGTCTTTTCGGTCAACAATAAACAGCACCTTATCAACGCTATCAATACCTGTTGCAAGCTGTGCCGTTTTGAAACTCGTCAGCGTTTTGCCGCTGCCTGTGGTGTGCCAAATATAACCGCCTGCATCTATTGTTCCAGTCTTTTTGTAATTCGTCGAACACAAAACACGGTTAAGAATCCGCTCAGTAGCAGCTATTTGATATGGGCGCATGACAAGCAACAACTCTTCGCTTGTAAAAACGCAGAATTTCGTAAGGATATTAAGTAGGGTATGTTTTGCGAAAAACGTCTTTGTGAAATCCACAAGGTCAGCAATGACATTATTATTTGCATCTGCCCAATAGGATGTAAATTCAAAACTATTACTCGTCTTTTTGCTTTTACGACGTTCGCTACCGCCCTGCTCTTTGATGTGGGCGTTGCGGGTCGTGTTGGAGTAGTATTTCGTATTTGTGCCGTTGGAGATAACAAAAATCTGAATATACTCATACAAACCACTCGCCGCCCAAAAGCTGGCACGTTGATAACGCTTGATTTGGTTGAATGCCTCACGGATTGCTACGCCCCGGCGTTTTAGCTCAACATGAACAAGGGGCAAGCCGTTGACAAGTATCGTTACATCATAACGTGTATCGTGTGTACCGCCGCTTTCTTCGTATTGGTTGATAACTTGCAAGCGATTATTGTGAATATTCTTTTTGTCGAGCAGATATATATTCTTCGTGCTACCGTCATCACGTTTTAGTATTTGAACGTGGTCGTCTTGGATTTTACGGGTTTTCTCGACAATGCCCTCGTTGGTGCTTGCGATGCACTCGCTGAAAAAACGCTCCCATTCATCGTTGGAAAATGTGATATTGTTTAATATTTCAAGTTGTTGGCGTAGGTTGGCAACAAGCGTGGTTTCGTTGGTTACATTTACAAATTCGTAGCCTTGCCCAGAAAGCAAGCGCACAAATTCACGCTCAAGTTCCGCTTCGGATTGGTAACTGTCCGAGCGGATATGGTCGGTTGTGTATTCGGCAACGACGGTGGACTCATCAGTTGATGCAATTACATTATAGTTAGCCATGTATATCCCTCTTTGTTGCAACAGCAACGTCAATACCACCTTTGGTTAGTTCCGATATGCCATCACATAGACTTTTCTCATTTTCATCATCAGAAAATATAGTTACGATATTATTGATACCATTTATAGCATCCTTTCCAATCCCCGATATCGTATCATCGAAATCGCTCTCGCCTTTGTCGTATTTCACCAACTTTGAAATACCTTTGTAGGTAAAGTATGCAAGCACACCAAAGCCTAATATATTTTTAAGTCTCATTTTTCGTCCTCCGATTATTTATGCTTCAATGTTCTGAAACGTCAACAGTTTATCCCTATAATATTCATACTGTTTTTGCCGTGCCGCAATCTCTGCGGGCAAGCCATTTGAAATACTTGTTGTTAGAGCATCAAAGCGGTCAAGTATGGAAACAATACGTTCCTGTTCTCCGCAAGAAGGTACTGGGATAGGGTATTTTTCTAACATTGGCTTACGAACTGACGTAACAGAAGCATGAACTGCTGTCATCTGCATATATCTTAAAAAATCATTTTTCATAAAATAAAACAAAAACTTAGGATTTACGTGGTTATCGACAACGCAAATTCTGTATGCTCGTTGATGAAGTGCGTATTTGCCTTGAACAAAATGAAATATTTTACCTACGCCTACACCATCGCCAGAAGTTATTATTGCGGTTTCGTCAAATTCAAAATTATTTTTGTAACGCACCTCTTGCGACCTAACGTAAAATGGATATAGCCCTTGTTCGAGTCCTTCGTTTGTATTACTGTTACCTGTTCCTATTGTTGCTATATCACCTAAAGTCAGCCATTGAACCTGTCTGTCTGTCTGTCTGTCTGTCTGTCTGTCTGTCTGTCTGTCTGTCTGTCTGTCTGTCTGTCTGTCTGTCTGTCTGTCTGTCTGTCTGTCTGTCTGTCGAGATTGTGTTGTCAATTCTCTCAAATGTCAAGAGGAAATTGCGATAATACTCATATTGTTTTTGTCGAGCTGTAAGCTCCGCTGTAAGCTCCGCTGTAAGCTCCGCTGTAAGCTCCGCTGTAAGCTCCGCTGTAAGCTCCATGAAATTGTCGAGTACCTCGACAATTTTACGTTGTATCTCAAGCGGCGGCAAAGGGATTCCTAATGTTTTTGCTATTGTCCAATGGCGGCTATATCCTCGTGTTGGTATTTTCAAATTGCTGAAAGCATGAAACAGATATCTTGTATTTATGTGACTTGTTGGCAAAAGTATCTTTAATCCATCAGCACCTTGTGCAAAAGCGAAATCTACATACTTTATATTGCAAGTATGGTCACCAAAAACAATGTAATCGCCTTTTTCAAGCAAGGCAGAGGCGTCGTTTGTGTAACCAACAATAAATTTCTGCCCTTGGTCGATAATAGGATAAGCTCCGCTTTCTTTATATTCTTTGCTACTTAGTTTTCGCGGAGCTGTTTTTGATATTACACACTTGCCAAGCGGCACTAACTCCACCCCATTAGGACAAAGCTCCGCAATCAAGCGATCAAGTTCGCTCATCCGCATCACCTTCTTCCGCAGTAATGGCCGAATCCAACAAACTGATTTCATTTTCAATTTCTTCAATGGTGGGCAGACTTGCTTTTATATCCTCGGCGGCCATGTCAAACTCATTTTGCCAATCGGCAACGCCAATAGGGTTGTTAAAGCCAGACAGGGAATATTCTACGACAGTGCGGTTTTTCTCCCTAACCAAGAGCAAGCCTATTGTTGGCTTGTCATCAGGGTGGCGCAATACATCATCCACAATGTTTTGGTAAAAACAAAGCTGTGCAATATCGCCGGGGTCAAATTTGCGGGCTTTAAGCTCCACCACAACATAGCAGCGCAGCTTCAAATGGTAAAACAGCAAATCGATGTAAAAATCATCACCGCCAACTTCCAAATGCACTTGCCGCCCAACAAAAGCAAAGCCTTGACCAAGTTCCAATAAAAATTTTTGCATATGCGAAACAAGGGCGCGTTCAAGCTCTACCTCGCGTCGTGTCTGTGCAGTACCGACAAAATCAAAAATATAAGGGTCTTTGAAGATTTGTGTTGCCATGTCGGATTCTTGTGGCGGAATGGCAATGGCAAAATTTGTTACTGCCTTGCCTTCGCGCTCGATATAACGCATTTCAATCATATGAACCAAGACATTGCTGCTCCAACCATGCTCTAATGCTCGTGCGGCATATATTTCTCGTGTTTCGCTATCTTTAATTTTGCTCATCAGCGTGATAATGCTGCGCCATTGCAATTTGGCAACAGGCTGTTGCCAAATTGAATCGTTTGCCCATTCTTGTGCAAAGCGTTTCATGTTTCGTAAATTTCTTGTAGAAAATCCTTCCATTTCGGGAAATTCCTCGCGCAAATCAGAGGATAGGCGGTCAATAACTTTTGCTCCCCAACCTTCGGCTTCCTGTTTTTTTAAAATGTCGTTTCCGATATTCCAGTACAGCTCTATCATACCTTGATTTGCCTGCATCACAAACTTTAGGCGGGTGTTTTTTACACGCTCAATTATGGAGTTTCGCAGTTCAAAATATGAAGCATCCATTTCTGATAGAAGCGGCGGCACAGGAATTATCACATCTTTTTTCGTTTTTGCCATTGATTTTCTATCGTCACTCATGCGTCCACATCTCCTTCAATCTCTGTAATTATTGCGGCAATTTCACGGCGCAAAACATCTGAGCGAGAAACAATGCGCTCAATTTCGGCATTTAGCTCTGTGATGTTTACAACTTCCCTTGTGTCTTCTTGTTCAACATAGGTGCTAACCGAAAGATTATAGCCTTGTTCTGCAATTTCGCCATTTGGAATAACCTTTGCAAAATATTCTTCATCTTCACGGCTTGCATATGCTGCAACGATTTTTTCGATGTTAGCTTGTGTCAATTTATTATTGTTCGTAACCTTAACGCACTCTTTGCTTGCATCAATAAACAAAGTGCTGTTTTCAGTTTTAGACTTTTTCAAAACCATAATACAAGTCGCTATGCTTGTCCCAAAGAATAAATTGCCCGGCAACTGAATTATGCAGTCGATAAAGTTGTTGTCAATTAAATACTGGCGGATTTTTTGCTCTGCTCCGCTTCGGTAAAGTATGCCGGGGAAACAAACAATTGCTGCCGTGCCACTTGTCGCAAGCCATGACAGGCTGTGCATGATAAATGCAAGGTCAGCTTTTGACTTAGGGGCAAGCACTCCGGCAGGGGAAAAGCGTGGGTCGTTGATTAGAATGGGGTTATCATCGCCCGCCCACTTTATTGAGTACGGTGGATTTGAAACAATAGCTTCAAAAGGCTCGTTATCCCAATGTAATGGGTCGGTTAATGTGTCACCATGCCCTATATCGAATTTATCAAAGTCCACATCATGTAGGAACATATTTATGCGACATAGGTTGTAAGTTGTGATGTTGATTTCTTGTCCGTAAAAACCTTGCCTTACGTTATCCTTGCCAAGCATTTTAGCAAAGTTAAGCAGAAGTGAGCCGCTTCCACAAGCAGGGTCATATACTTTGTTTACTTCTGTTTTGCCAACAAGGGCAATGCGAGTTAGCAACTCTGAAACTTCTTGCGGCGTATAGTATTCGCCGCCACTTTTCCCTGCGTTGCTTGCGTACATTCCCATCAAAAATTCGTAGGCATCGCCAAAGGCATCAATGGTGTTGTCCTTGTAATCGCCGAGCTTCATATCGGCAATACCGTTCATCAGCTTTACAAGCATTTCATTACGCCGTGCTACCGTGCCGCCGAGCTTATTACTGTTTACGTCAATATCGTCAAATAAGCCTTTGAAATTGGCTTCGCTTTCAGTTCCTTGTGCGGAAGATTCTATGTTTTTGAATACAGTTTCGAGAGTTTCGTTTAAGTTTTCATCAGTAGCGGCACGTTGCCGCACATTTTCAAAAAGCTCACTTGGCAGGATAAAAAAGCCCTTTGTCTTAACGAGGTCTGCACGGGCTTCCTCGGCATTTTTATTGTCAAGTGCGGAATAATCAAACGATGTATCGCCTGCGGAATGTTCGCCGTCATTGATATAGGAGGTTAAGTTTTCCGATATGTAGCGATAAAACAACATACCGAGAACGTATTGTTTGAAATCCCAACCATCTACGCTCCCACGCAAATCATTGGCGATATTCCATATAGTGCGGTGCAGTTCTGCCCGCTCTTGCTCTTTGCGGTTATCAATCATGCTTTTTCGCTCTCCTTGTTCTCCGCTTTATTCTTTGTGGGAACACGCCCATTTTTATATCTCCCATCACGAGGCTTTACTGCATCTTTAGGGATAAGCCATGCACGGCTCAAGCGAACCACGCCCGGTATTTTTCCTTGTGAGCATAGAGCTTGTACCTGTCGTGCTTTAATACCCCATTTTTGTGCTGCTTCCTCCGGTGTAATCCAATCAAAATCCATGTGCATACTCCTTTTCACTTCAAACTAAACAGTCAAATGCACTCTGCAATAATTGTATCACGCCTGACCGCATTTTTCAAGTTGAAAATGTAAATTTTCACGGTGCTAATACAAAAATCGGCGGAAATAGGCAAGCCCACTTAACTGCCGATTTTTATGACTGTGATGTGACTTTTCCGTTAAGAAATAAAAAAGTCCTTGACAAAGTGCCACAGGAAAAACTTTAAAGTCAATTTTGGTAAGTTGTGGAGCAAGGCTTGCACCCTTCGACATTGCGGAGATTCGAGAAATAACCCGCTATGATGAACTTGAGCTTGACACCCTTGGGGATGAAAAGACGGCTTTGTTCATTATTATCTCGGATACAGATGCCAGTTTTAACTTTTTGGTGAGTATGGCATACACCCAGCTATTTAATCTGCTCTGCGAAAAGGCTGAAGTTTTTTGTGGTGTGGGATTGGTTTTCAATCCTACATTGTGCGATTTATTTTCTCTCTTGACATATCGGGGTTAGAGTGATGAACAATGCCGGAGTATGTACTGTCTTATGACAGCCCGAATGAATACGGCCTGTTTCACTTGATACATTCCACACTTCGGGTCATGTTGACCCGAAGTGTGGAACAGTAATGATTAGCAAAAGAGGCGGCGCACATTATTATGAGCGTTGCCTCTTTTGCTTGCCCCGAATTGAAAAAACTTCGAGCCAACTTGGCCCGAAGTCAAGCAGGCCAAACAGGGCAATTTAACAACCATAAGCGCAATAAGCCCAAGATAACTTAAACCAAATATCGTTGATTTTACGCCTTTATTACCAACTTTCATTTGATTACAGGAGCAAAATATGCTATAATTACATTGTAGGTTAGCTCCTATTTCCTAAACAGCGTGGATATAAATTACTCCACGCTCTACAAGAAAAGGAGCTGACACAATGAACATGAACACCAAAACAAACGCAATCTATGTAAGGCAATCGGTAGACAAAAAGGACAGTATATCTATCGAAAGCCAAATTGACTTCTGCAAGTATGAATCAAAAGGCGGTAGCAGTAAGATATACCCCGACAAAGGCTATAGCGGCAAGAACACAGACCGCCCACGCTTTAAGGAACTTATACATGATATAGAGCAGGGCTTGATTTCAAAAGTGGTAGTATATAAACTTGATAGAATAAGCCGCTCCATAATAGACTTCGCAAATATGATGGAGCTATTCCAAAAATACAATGTTGAGTTTATATCCTCTACAGAGAAATTTGACACTTCAACCCCAATGGGTAGAGCAGTGCTTAATATCTGTATAGTCTTTGCACAGTTAGAACGTGAAACAATCCAAAAGCGTGTAACGGATGCCTATTACAGCAGATGTCATAAGCGGTTTGTGCTTGATGGGTTGATTGATAAGTTTTTTATTACTAAGGATAGTTTGAGGGTTGAGTGGAGGGTTTGACGCCATTTTATGCGGCAAGCCGTATGCCATGTAATAACCCACGAATGGCAAGAGTTGGACGGCAGACAAGAGATAAACTGCAAATACTAAGCACAACTAACCCGCATTTTCACAATGATTTATGCTGTGTTAGTTGTACAATGGATGTTGATGATATGTTTTGTCACAGATTTAGAAGCTATTGAAAGCGCAGTATTCTCATGCTATAATAGGGCGTTTTCCCGCTATCTGAAACGCTCATCTTTTTGCAGGTTTTGCGCCACTCTTCTCAGCACTTTTGCTATGCAAAAGCCGCCTTTAGCGCCCGACCACCGAAGGTGGCTCTTGCCGTAGGCAAAAGTACTGAATTTCTGCAAATTTTTGCCTCGATTGACACAAAACCTGCTGAAAATCTGTGCATTCCCGATAGTGGGAACACGCCCTAAATTTATTTTTTGGAGGAGAATAAAATGACTGAAAGAGAACGAGCGGAACACTTGTATAAAAAGGTTGATACATTTATTTTAACATGCATAGGTTCAGATGGATACCCTATGACAAAGGCAGTGGTTCCGGGTAAGTATAGGGAATCTTTAAATGAGCTGTATTTCAGCACGAATACATCATCAAAATTCGCTAACGAAGTAAGCAAAAATCAAAAAGCAAGCGTTTATTTTTATAGTAAAGACCTCGCCTGGGAAGGTTGCTACCTTAAAGGTGATATGGAAATAGTGACCGACATGAACATCAAAGAGAAGTATTGGCTAGAAGAATTCAAAGACGCTTACACTCAGCAGTCTTTTACTGACCCTGATTTTTGTATGCTTAGGTTTGTTCCAAATTCGGGAAGGTTTTATGAGGACTATACAATCGCTGATTTTGAAATTTGAAATCTTGAATCTGTTTTACGTCGAATCTGAAACAAAGAGTTCCCGGCATACCTAAAGATATGCCGGGGTTTCGACAGCGACACCTAACGAAAAAACAGCAAGCTTACCGACATGTATTTTATCACTGATTCACTTTCTTCACAGGTACTTGCAGCTCGGTCAAAGTATTTTCAAAAGCAACGTCCCAATCAGGCATAACAATCCCGTGACCACGAATAATACCGTCAAATTCATATCCGTTTTGTTCAATCCATACTGCTAATTTTTCCATAGCTTTACCGTAGTTATCATACGGGCCCGGAAAGCGGATGGTTGCAGCAAGCGGGATAGCTTCAAGTTCTTTGTAAACAAAGCCGTCACAGCTTTCGGCTAAATCATTAACAGGCACAGCGATTTCCATGTCAATATTTTCATCTTTGTATTCATCATCGTGGTAAATGGAGTACCCTGTTTTAGTGCAATTTATGTTATGCTTCTTAATAAATGCCCACATCTTCTCCCATTGCTCTACCTCGTTCTCAAAAGCTGCAACAATTTCACGCAGCGAAACAACTTTAATTGCGGGAATTTCTTTCAATTCAACCTCATAAACCATTCTATCGTTCCCCTTTCTTATTTTGTTGTTCATATCGTTTATTTTATCAAGTTTGTGTTGTTCCATTTCAATAATTGAATCAATTTGCTTGCGCTTTTGTTCCAGTGCCTTTAGCATAAACTCTGCGTTGTTATAATACGGCAATGTCTCTTCAATTTCTTCAACGCCAAAGCCCATGTCCCTAAGTGCTGTAATTCGTATCAAAAGCGGTATTTGCTCTGCGCTGTATAGCCGATATCCTGTAAAACGGTCAACTTCAACAGGGCGCAAAAGACCGCATTTATCATAATGTCTTAACATACGAGCCGATACACGAACAAGCCTTGAAAATTCGCCAATTTTGAACATTAGTATCACCTTCTTACTACAATATTATAGCATTATAGCTGATAAAAGCTATTGTTGTCTATCTTTTCGCCTCCTTTGATTGTCTTGATAAATCAATCATAAACCTTGGCACAGTGATAAAGTCAAGGGGTTTGAGAAAATATATTTTATAGCAATATTCGTTTAATGTTAACGCAAATCAAGAGTTGAATAGATTCACGTGAGCCCGCTATAACAAAAGTTTATTTTTTAACTCTTGATTAGGGTGTGTTCGATAATTCGCTTTCGTTAGATTTTTGAGCGTTTTTTCGATATGTGCTTTTTCGGAAAACCGCACATACCCAAAGGTACGTAAGGCTTTTCCGAAAAAGTGCATAGCGGAAAATAAGCCGAAAATATGACGGAATGGAATTATCGAACACACCCTAGCGTTATTACTATAAATTTAAAAAAATCATTGACATGCTTCTAAAAATTTCATATAATATAGTTGAGCAATCATTCAATTAATATTCGAGAGGTGCTTTATGAATAAAACAAAGCAAGAGGTTTGCGACTGTGGCGCTATCCATGAAGATGTTGTAGAACGTGTGCGTGAGAATATGCCGATCAATGAAAACTTTTATGATTTGTCAAACCTTTATAAAATGTTTGCGGACAACACACGCTTAAAAATCTTATGGGCGTTATCCTGTGAAGATATGTGTGTTTGTGATTTAGCGGTTTTGTTAGATATGACTAAATCGGCGATATCCCACCAACTTAGATCGTTAAGGCTTGCTAACCTTGTTAAATATGACAAGCAAGGCAAAATAGTTTACTATTCGCTCGCAGATAGTCATGTAAAAGATATATTTGCAAAGGGGTTTGAACATATTTTAGAGTAATTTTTTTGCCCAAACAATTGAATGATCGCTCAACTAAAGAGGGGAAGTGTTAAAATGAAAAAGATATATGTGCTGCAAGGTTTAAACTGTGCTAATTGTGCCTCCCAGATTGAAGAGGAAGTTAAGGCTACAGTTGGTATATTATCAGCTTCTCTTAATTTCACAACTGCTAAGCTGCGGATTGAAGCCGATAAAGGTATTTCAAATGATATTGACAAAAAAATAGCAAGCATAGTCCATAAGCATGAGCCAAGCGTAAAAATATCAGAAAATACAGGGGCAGAGCCTGTTACGGAGCATAGAATAAGCAAATCCAAAATAGTTTGGCTTATCTTAGGGGCTATTTCATTTTTTTTAGGCATTGCGTTTGTATGGCCTTTTTATATCAGCAATAACATAGCTTTTGCATTATGGTCTTTCAGTTATCTTTTGCTTGGTCATAAAGTTGTCTTTAGAGCAGTTAGAAACATCACAAAAGGTAAAGTTTTCGATGAAAATTTCCTTATGTCTATAGCGACTATAGGGGCTTTTGCGATAGGCGAACACGCAGGTGCGGCGGCTGTAATGTTATTTTATCAAGTAGGCGAGTTTTTTCAAGAATTAGCAGTTAAAAAATCAAAAATAAATATCGCCGATTTGATGGACATAAGACCGGACTATGCTAATCTTCAAATAGGTACCGAAACAGCCAAGGTTGCTCCGGAAAGCGTAAAAATCGGTGATACAATCATAGTAAAGCCGGGTGAAAAAATCCCCCTTGACGGTGTTGTTATTCATGGTGAAGCAATGTTGGACACTTCCGCAATAACAGGTGAATCTGTTCCAAGGCGGACTGCCGTAAACGATACTGTTTTATCGGGCTGTATAAATCAAAATGGGGTGCTTACCATACAAGTAACACAACTTTTTGGCAACTCGACCGCTTCAAAAATAATAGACCTTGTTGAAAATGCAGCCGGTAAAAAGGCAGCCATTGAAACATTTATAACAAAGTTTGCTAAATGGTATACACCCGTAGTTGTAGGTCTTGCTTTCTTGATTGCTGTAGTACCGCCTTTGTTTTTTGGCGGTGAATGGTTTGATTGGCTTTACCGCAGCATAATTCTTCTTATTATCGCTTGCCCTTGTGCGTTGGTATTGTCCGTTCCTTTAGGTTTTTTTGGCGGTATCGGTGCATCTTCTAAAAACGGAATACTTGTCAAAGGCGGCAACTACTTAGAAGCGTTGGCTAACCTTGACATAGTTGTTTTTGATAAAACAGGGACGCTGACCAAGGGCGTTTTTGAAGTTACATCTATGCAAGCGGCTAATGGTTTTACTGATAGTGAATTGTTAAAATATACATCACATGCCGAAAGTTTGTCAAACCATCCTATAGCCTTATCTATCCTAAGCAAATATGGCAAGGAGATAGATAAAAACAAGATAGGCAACTACAATGAGATCGCAGGGTATGGCGTTAGTGTTAATACGAACGGCAAACAAATTTTTGCAGGTAACGAGAAATTAATGATCAAAAACGGAGTAAATTTCGTTCCGAGTAAAGACTTTGGCACAAAGGTTTATACCTCTGTAGACGGTTTATATGCTGGGTGTATCGTTATTTCAGATGAAATTAAAGCAGATAGCCGTGATGCTATAGCCAAGCTAAAAAAACTAGGCGTTAAAAAAACAATAATGCTTACAGGAGATACCTTGAATGTTGCTGACGCTGTAGCAAAGGAAATAAAAATTGATGAAGTTCATGCAAGCCTATTACCTCAACAAAAAGTTGAAAAGGTTGAGCTATTTAGAGCGCAAAAACAAAAGGGTAAGACGTTAGCATTTGTAGGCGATGGCATAAATGATGCCCCTGTTTTGGCAATGGCTGATGTAGGCATAGCAATGGGCGGACTTGGCTCTGATGCAGCAATAGAAGCTGCTGACGTGGTACTTATGACTGATGAACCCATGAAATTAGTTGAAGCAATAAAAATAGCAAGGTTTACAAAACATGTTGTATGGCAAAGTATTATCTTCTCTCTTACGGTACAAATCTTGTTTTTAGTTTTAGGCACAATGGGAATAGCTTCAATATGGGAAGCCATTTTTGCTGATGTTGGAGTTTCGTTATTGGCGGTGTTAAATACTATGCGTATACTCAGGGTATGTTGACCAACTCTAGATAGTAAACTGACAAATATGTAAATTTTCCATTAAAAACTTTCAATTTTCCAACTCAAGGAACAAATCGCCGCCTTTTTGCGTTAAGATAGATGCTAGATAGGAAAATAAATTTGAGATAAGGAGTATTTGAACTATGAAAAAATCTTTTAAAATTTTGATGTTTGCCGGCATTATAAGCATATTAGCTTTAACAGGATGTACAACGAACGAACCTCAAGAAGCAGGCTATGGGCAAGAGGATCAGGTTGAGTACAATTCGTTAGATCATTTAAGAATTCAATTTGTAGGCTCCGCTCATGAAACATACGCTATCGTTAACGTTCTTCAATTACCGGGTGAAGAATGGGCTGTGAATTCTATTCAGATTGGTCAGGATCATGGGGATTTTTCCGAAGACCATAGCCCTTATACGCTGACAATCTTCTACGAGCCTCATGCGGATCGGGTTATCGAGGGTACAAGAGAACAGCCTATGATTCCAACGGCTGTTTTTGAAGAAAATTCCGACCTGCTCTTTGACCTTATCGAAAACCTTCAAGCCATTACATTTTCAGTAAGGTTTAATACCGCTGATGGCGGCGAAAATTCTTTTGACTATCGTTGGAGTAGAAGCCGCAGCGGAGAGTTTTCATTTGAAACAGGCGATGAAGATGCGAATACTTCTCAGGCGGCTTTAATTGAATTTGAGCCTGCGGTTCCGCTTGAATCTGTGGCTAGTTCTAACCCTCCACTTGCTTGGATTGTTCAGCCGACTCTTGAGCATGATTCTATTCGCTTATGTAATGCAGGTACTTTTATTGATTCAGAACGAAGGATAATTAACCCAGCAACAGGGCTTTTAACGGGGTTTTTCTGTGACGGACACGGCGGACCGCCTCCTGATTTTGTATATGACCGTGATCGAGGGCTTTTTGGGCAAACCAGATATAACGATGCTTACCACGGCGGAGTAGGTATGCACCCGATAGGAGAAATGGCTGAAACAATAGACGAATGGACTTTAGGGTTTGTGAGCGGTCTAATTGCTGTGCAAGCTGTTGATTCTTCTTTGCGGGAAGTATTTGAAGATGGTCTATGGGAAGAATGGCGGCTTTTAGATGAAGCATTTTTGGGGCAGTATGCTGTAATGTATAACCATAAATTTGTTACAGATTTTATATTTGATGGTGCAGCGCATTGGTGGCATATGTACCGCTTTGGCGCAGACTTAACAGGCAGTAGGACTATAATACTCGATTTAGATTATATAGCAGTAAGCAGAGGCGGCAAATGGGGGCTTATAGGTCAATCCGGCAATCTCGTATTAGATTTCATGTTTGATAATCTGGTTATGATTGATGAAAACACAGCCTTTGCAAGCTATAATGGGCGTTATGGTATTCTTGATGTTCGGAACACGGTTGAGCGGTAGTAGAAAAAGAAGCAAATTACAAAGAAAAACAGCTTAGGGGTTTATAAACCGCCAAGCTGTCCCAACGGGAACACTGTCATAAACGCCTCTCTCACAAAGACTAGTTTTATGGAGTTCGTATTTGTTCCCAATAACGGAGAAGATGGGATTTGAACCCATGCACGCTGTTACACGCCTACCCGCTTTCCAGGCGAGCCTCTTGAGCCACTTGAGTACTTCTCCAAAATTTACTGTTAAGCTATGGTGTGTCCACACGCTCCAGATAATCTTCGGGGATTATATCACATCTTGATAAGTTTTGCAAATCATTATTTCGCATATGCATGTCAATCTAATATTGACATGCATATGGTTTTTTTGTATAGAACTGTTTATAGTTTTGTGGTATAATATTCAATATTGAAATCTGTACATATTACCCCTGCACCAAACACAAGACAATCTTTGCAACCTTTGTCTACTGTTTGGTGCAGGGGTAATAGTAAGAAAAAAGCTCTAAGTCAAGGTAATCAAAGGCTTAGTTTATTTCTTTACAAACGAAAATTGGAGGAATTTGATGAAAAAATATATACTTTCCCTAGCTTTATTACTGATTATATCACTTGCTTTAATATCATGCAGACCAAATGACGATGCTTCTACGCCGGCTTTAGAGCCGGAGTTAACGCATGATGACACTTATAACCAAGAACCGGAGCATGATTATACAAATGCTGCAACTTCACGAATCGTAAGGTTTTATTATCACAATTCGGAAATTGATCCTAATTTTTATTTGTTACCGGAGGCCTATCAATATGTTTCCGAAGAAATTGACCTCGGAGATGTGGAAATGCGAACTTTTATCCGTTTGATGTACGAACATACAGGTATTCGTATTTTAAATATTTGGGCTGAAGGCGGCAAATTGAATATAAATCTAGATGCAAGTGAGCTTGAACATTTTGATAGAGGTACAACAGGTAGTCTTGACAGAGGAAATATACTCAATAAAACCATTGCCAGTTTATTTTATATGGGTTCGTTTGAAATACTTGTAGATGGACAGCGTGGTGTTATGACGAATCATTTTAGTTTTAACTATGAAGCAATAGTCGAAAACGGTGAAATAGTTAGATTCGACTTTTTTGACCCATTAACACACGAATCCCCTTCCTCTCTTCATCCGCTTGCGGAAGCACTATCAGAATTTTTTGTGAACTTAGCACCTGTACCATATTGGCATCCAATGTCATCCAACTCTCACGCAATTTTAGTAGATGTTGACGGCAACGGGACACAAGGGGTGATAGCGGCAAAATGGTCTGCGGATAGACAACATTATTTACCTAATTCAACAGGGGATGACCCGATCTTTGTACAAAGATTTTTCTTACTATCCAATAACCATGCACGCCCCGTAGACCTTAACACAAATTTCGCCGTTACACCAAACAGGCGGCTTATAGGGATGTCTAACGCTGATGGACAGGGCATTTCTTTAAGGGCGTACACATTATTTAACTTTGTTGATGGTAATTTAGTTCCGACAAAATCAATTTCCGCAACAGAATATTGGCGGCGTGAAGGGTATGGATATCATCCGAATCATGATGGAAACAGTTATCTTGTAAACTACCACACAGCGGACTTTCCGGATTTTTGGAACAGGAATCACGAACAAGATCAAACCATTACCCATGAAGAGTTTAATGAATTGTTAATACGCTACGGCTTACACGATACAATCACTTCTTTTTGGGAATTGCCGGATGATACCGCCGCTATTTTGCAAATGCCGTTAAATTAAAGGGCTTTCGCAAGCTGTACTCACCATTCTATAACAATAACCAGGAGAATATAAATGGAAAACAAAAAAATACTGCTTATAGACGGTAACAGCATAATAAACAGGGCGTTTTATGCCCTTCCGATTTTAACTGACAAAGAAGGGCGCTTTACGAATGCCGTATATGGCTTTTTGAACATATTTTTCAAGCTTTATGACATTGAAAAACCGGGATATATCGCCGTTGCATTTGATGTTAAAGCACCTACTTTTCGTCATGTGAAATATACCGATTATAAAGCTAATCGAAAGTCAATGCCGGATGAGCTTAGACCGCAAATTCCTATGCTTAAAAGTTTGCTTGCTAAGATGGATATTAAAATATATGAGCTGGAAGGCTATGAAGCCGACGATATTTTAGGAACTTTAGCAGTAAAAGCGGAAAGTTTGAATCTTGAACCTGTTATTGTTTCAGGCGATAAAGACCTGCTTCAAATTGCTTCGGAAAAAATAAAAATTTCAATCCCAAAAACAAAGGCAGGTAAAACAGAAGTTGAAGAATATTTTGCGAAAGATGTCATCAACTTAATGGGTGTGACCCCTAAGGAATATATTGATATAAAGGCGCTTATGGGCGATGCTTCGGATAACATACCGGGTGTCCCCGGTATAGGCGAAAAAACGGCACAGAAAATAATTAAGGAATTTGGCAGTGTTGAAAATGCGATAACAAACGCAGCAGTTCTTAAACCGAAAAAAGCATCTGAAAACATTATAACGTACAAAGATGATGCGTTAATGAGCAAAGAGCTTGCAACTATCTTGCTTGATTCCCCGGTTGACTTTAATGCTGATGACTTAAAGTGCGATAACATGTTTAACCCCGAATCTCTAGCTGAAGTAAAGCAGCTCGGGTTTAAAAGTCATACTTTGCGTTTCGGTGGAAATAATGCCTTTGAAAGCGCAAAACCTAAGTCTTCTCAAATATCATTGCTTGACGATAATCCGTTTGAAGATAACCCTTTCGAGGACAATCCGTTTGAAAATAGCTCTGATATGCCAATCGAAAATTTTAATGAAATAACAGGTCTCGAACAAGCGAAAGCTTTTGTATTGGCACTTTTAGACAAGCCCATAATCTCATTTGTTACAATCTTTTCGCCGATTAATGGTGATAAAGTTCTTGGTATAAGCTTTTCAACATCCGAAGAAGACGGTACTTTTATAAAAGCATCAGATTCGTTAACAGTTGAGTCACTTATAGAGATATGCCGACCGCTTTTTGAGTCTTCTGTCAAAAAATTAACGCTGAATTCTAAAGCCGAGATGATTTTTGCGCTTAAAAATGAGGTTAAATTATCGAATATTGAGTTTGATGCAATTTTAGCCGCTTATATTTTAAACTCATCCGGGAGTTCATATAATTATGATGATATTGCGCTCGATTTTTTAGGCAGAATGTACCCTTCACTTGACGAACTTGCAGGCAAAGGTAAATTGCGGACAGAATTTGAAGGAGAAGCTCTTTTGACTTATGCCTCAAGGCAGGCAAATACTGTCTTTGCTGCCTACCCGGTTATGATCGAAAAACTCAAAGAAAATGACCAAGCTAATGTTTATTATGATATAGAGCTGCCGCTTGCAAAAGTATTAGCGGATATGGAAATATGCGGGATCAAAGCTGATAAAGCCCGCTTGACCTTATTTGGACAGCAGCTTGATGAAGTATTAACGAGGTTAACTGATGAAATCCATAACCTTGCGGGCGAAAATTTTAATATAAATTCCCCATCACAGCTTGGAGTTATTTTATTTGAAAAGCTAGGTCTTAAAGGCAGCAAAAAAACAAAACAAGGCTATTCAACTGCCGCCGAAGTTTTGGAAGGGCTTGTTAACGATCATGAAATAATTCAAAAAATATTAACATACCGCACCAATGCAAAGCTTAAATCAACCTACGTTGATGGACTTACAGCTGTAATGGACGAAAAGACAGGCAAAATCTATTCGACCTTTAACCAAACCGTTACATCAACAGGCCGTATAAGCAGTACCGAGCCAAATCTTCAAAACATCCCAATTCGTCTGCCGATAGGTCGTGAGCTTCGCAAGGCTTTTATTCCGACGGATGAAAGTTTTGTTTTCATTGATGGCGACTACAGCCAAATTGAACTTAGAGTTCTGGCGCATATGTCCGGAGACGAAACTCTTATTGATGCGTTTAACAATGGTCAGGATATCCACAAGCTTACAGCTTCGCAAGTTTTCCATGTGCCGCTTGATGATGTAACAGACAGCCAAAGAAGTGCCGCAAAAGCTGTAAATTTTGGAATCGTTTACGGAATAGGTGCGTTTAGCCTTAGCAAAGACATAGGGGTAACAGTAAAAGAAGCCGAAATGTATATCATCGGATATTTTAGAAAATATCCAAATGTTAAAAAATATATGGATGAAATGGTAGCAAGTGCAAAACAGACAGGGTATGCCGCAACAATATTTAACCGCCGAAGATTTATACCGGAAATTCACTCAAGCAACTTCATTCAAAGGTCTTTTGGTGAACGCGTAGCGATGAATATGCCGATTCAAGGAACAGCCGCTGATATAATAAAGCTTGCAATGATAGGAGTCCACAGAGCTTTTTCTGAAAGAAATCTTCGCTCAAGGTTGATTCTTCAAGTGCATGATGAACTTCTTGTTGAAGCGGCGAAGGAAGAAATTGAAATTGTTAAAGAGATACTTAGACATGAAATGGAAAATGCTGCGAACTTAAAGGTGCGTTTAGTTACTGACTTTAGCGAAGGAGAATCTTGGTTTGACGCAAAGTAATTCAGCCAATAATATTAAAATCATAGGCATTACAGGCAACTCCGGAAGCGGAAAAAGTTATATAGCAAATAAGTTTGCCTTAGAAGAAAACGGCTTCGTAATTTCCGCCGATGAAGCGGCGCATAAGGTTATGAAACCCGGTGGAGCAGCATATATCGAAATAATCAAAGCGTTTGGCGAAGAAATTTTATCCGAAACAGGGTGTATAAACAGGAAAATACTTGGTGCTATCGTTTTTTCAAATAAGGAAAAACGTGAATTGCTAGAGCAAATATCGCATAAGCATATTATAGCAGAGATAGGCAGATTAAAGGAATACGCCAAAAAAATTGACAACGGGTATAGATATATTATAATAGATGCACCGCTTCTTATTGAAGCAGGTTTACATGATACAGTTGATGAAGTATGGGTTGTTAACGCTGATGTTGAAAAGCGGCTTGAAAGAGTTATAATAAGAGATGGAATAAGCCGTGAAGATGCGATTAAACGCTTTTCAGTCCAAACTCCTTTTGAAGAGCTTGCTAAGTATGCGGATAGAATTATCGAAAATTAATAGAATTGAGGATCATATCGTTTGTTTCGTGCGTTTAATGGAAGAAAAATAATTAAAACTGTAGCAGTGCTTTTAATTTTATCCGTATTACTTATAGTTGGCTGGTTGGCTTTCAGCACCTTTTACCCGCTTAAGCATGTGGATTTAATAATACGCCATGCAAATGAAAATGACCTTTCCCCTGCATTTGTGGCTGCCGTAATCCGTGCGGAAAGCCGCTTTAGGGAAACAGCAGTCTCTCATAGAGGCGCAAAAGGTCTTATGCAAATAATGGATTCAACAGGCGAATGGCTCGCAGGGGAAATAGGCATTGTCGGCTTTGAAACGGAACATGTTTTCGACCCGGAAATAAACATTCAAATAGGTTCATTTTACCTAAGACGGCTTTTGAACCAATTTGGAGGAGACCAAACAGTGGCACTTGCGGCATATAACGCAGGAAGCGGAACAGTGCGCGGGTGGCTTAATGACCCAAGGTTTTCATCCGACGGCAAAACTCTTTCCTACATACCATTTCCGGAAACAAGAACATACGTTGAAAGAATCGAGAGATTTGTTAAAGTTTATGAAATATATTTTCGAGTAATTGAGTTTATTCGGTAATAACAATACACCATCTTAACGGCGAAATGTTTGCTTGAGCAGCAACCCTTGATTCGCATAAATAGCATAGAAAGGACATGCAATGATATGGATAACACTTTCATAACCAAAATCCACATTGGGAAAGTTAGACATCTTGAAAATATCGACATCGAGACATCTGATACCCAACGTAAGCACCTTATTCTCACAGGCAAAAACGGCAGTGGCAAAACAAGTCTGTTGGAAACTATGCGTGATATTATAGCAGGAAATCAAAGAAGTCTACTCGTCAACGAAAGAAAGGTAGAGGGTTTTGTTGCTGATAAAAACTCAAACATTAAAATTTCATTTTCACAAGGAATAGATGATATCTCCGGTTTTATATTCGCTTACATTCCTACGCAGCGCAGCAAACTTGATATTCCAACGACAATCGAAAAGATCAACGTTATAGATAAAGCAAAAGTAAACCAAAACGCAAATAAAGGATTCTTGAATTATATCCTTAGTTTGGATTATCAACTATATGGAGCTAAAACTGACAATAACACAGTGTTAGAGGCAAGCCTAAGCAAATGGTTTGATAATTTCTTAGCTGCCTTACAAGATATTTATGGCTGCCCGGAATTGCAATTACAAAGAGATACAAAAAATTTAGCATTCAGAATAGCAATACCAGGGCGTGAACCTTTTGCCTTACATGAAATGTCTGACGGGTATACTGCCTTTCTTAATATATATATGGAGCTTTTAATGCGTTTTGAAAGCACAGATGCGGTAGTAGACTATGAAAAATCTGCTATTGTAATGATTGATGAAATTGAAACGCACCTTCACGTTGAATTGCAAAGAAGAGTGCTTCCATTTTTAACACAAATGTTTCCAAATGTGCAATTTATTATAGCGACACATTCGCCGTTTGTTATGACTTCATTGGAAAATGCTATAGTCTATGATTTGGAAAAAAATGAACGGCTCGAAAAACCGAGTTTTTATTCATATGATACTGTGGTTGAATCATTTCTTGATACAAGCATGTATTCCAATGAACTACAGGGATATTTTGCACGTTATAAGGAATTATGCCTAAAGGAAAGAACAGCCGAAGAAAATGACGAATTTTTGCAAGCGAAGGCAGAGTTTGAAATTAGAGCAATTCCTTCCACAGAACTTTACATTAAATTTCAAGAACTCGAAAAAACGAGAAAGGCGATAAAAAATGGTACGTCTGAATAAAAGTCAATTGCCGCCCGGAGTAACAATAAACTCGGAAAGTGATTATCGTAAAGGGCAAGTATTTAGCATATTGGTTTCTGACTGTCATAGTAAATGCTATATTTGTGAGGGCAAGCCTACGACAATAAACGTAGAGCATAGAGTTCCTCACCGTGGTGATCTGACGTTAAAATTTGACTGGAGCAATTTATTTATTGCCTGTGGTCATTGCAACAATATAAAGCTTACAAAATATGATGATATTATCGATCCAACACAATATGACCCAGAGAAGCATATAGCCCTTTCTATTGAAATTACAGACGATATTATGGAACAGGTGTATGTGGAATCGTTGACAACTGATGAATCTACTTTAATGACGGCAAAGTTACTTAGATTGGTTTACAATGGAGGCTCCACTGATATAAAGGAAATCGAATGTTCAAATCTACGCAATTCGCATTTGATGCCTGAAATCCGCCTTTTTTATCAATACGTACGCAATTATCGTGATGAGCCATATTTGGGATATGACAACAAGATACGTAAGGAGATGGATCGTTCCTCAATGTTTGCCGCATTCAAGCGTAAGATTATACGAGATGACCCTGAATTATCAAAAACATTTGCAGACGTACTGAGATAATACCCTCCTGCCAACCCCTGCTCTCCATAACAGTTAAGCGGTTAATTTCTATCTGTGCGATAGAGCATGTGGACATAACTTAAAATGCTCTGAAAGGTCAAAATTATGGTTAAAAAACCCTACAAAAAAATAATATTCCTGCTTTTTACGCTGATATTTTTAAGCGGCTGCTTTGAAACAGCAGAAATTGCTGAGCAATTTCAGGTAGTTCCTGTTGCTTATGAACCTTTAACTTATGTTGTACAAGCTGAGGATCTGACGAGAATTCCTTTAAGCGGCGGAACGCTGAATCTTTCTATGCGTCGGCCGCATACTCTTAACCCGATACTTAATGAAGACAGAACAGTAGATGCTATTTTGCGCCTTTTATTTGAGCCGCTTGCTGTTTTTGATGAAAATCAAAGACCTATCCCAAACTTGGCAGAAGATATTAACTTTGCATCCGATGGGTTAAGCGTTGTTATAACACTTAAAGAGGGGCTTCTTTGGAGCGATGGTACGCCAATTACTTCACAGGACATAATTTTTACCCTTAATTTAATGCGAAATGCACCGGAATATTCCGTTTACAAACGAAACATAAGAAACATGCAAAGTTTTGAACCGATAGATAATTTATCAGTACGAATAACCTATTATGAGGCGTTTCATGAGGCATTTTATATGCTTATGTTCCCGATTATACCCGTACATTATTATCGTAATGAAACCAACCCCGGAAGCATTAGAAACATGCATCCCGTAGGCAGCGGAGCTTTCCAGTTTGTCAGATATGATAATATGAGAACTTTATATCTTGAACGCAACGAATCATTTTTCGGGGGCAGATCATATATTGATAATGTAACAGTTACTATAACCCCCGACTTCCAGACAGACTTATTTGCGGCTGAACAAGGAGTAATTGATGCGTTAGTGGTCGATTTTGATATTTGGCGGGATTATGGAGCGGGAAGAGGAATAAATGTTCATGAATTTGATGCGCCGCTTTTTGAGTTTATTGGGTTCAACTTTGAAAGACCAAGAATGAATAATTTAAATGTGAGGCGTGCTGTTGCACACTCTGTTGATTTAGATGCGATAGCGGTAAATGTATATCATACACATGCCCAGATTACAAAAACCGTAATGCATCCAAACAGTTGGCTTTACGAAGAAAACGTTGCCGCTTATCCTTTTGATTTAGAGACTGCAAGCTATTTTTTAAACCAATCCGGTGCAAGCTTTAGCAAATATTATCCTGTTACAATCATTGTGAACTTAGAAAATGAAGAGCGAGTTAGAACTGCGGAAATGCTTTCTGACGCTTTAAACGAAATAGGGATTTATAATAATGTGGAGGCTTTATTATTTTTTGAATATTCTGATTTGATTAACCGTGGGGAATATGATATTGTTGTAGGCGGGTTCTATTTGGGATTATTCCCGGATTTTACATTCATGCTTCATTCATCCGAAAACATATTAAACTACGGAAGCGACTATATGGACAGTTTGCTTGCGATAGCAAAAATGTCCGGCACAGAAACCACGTTTAGAAGAGCAATGAGCGATATACAAAAAGAAGTATGTGAAGACTTGCCGTTAATAAGTGTTGCATATAGAAATAGATTGCTTCTTACAAACATGAGAATTCATGGAGAAATGAGACCGGTTATAAATAACCCGTTTAATAACGTTCATGAATGGTTCATATATTATGAAGCTAGATAGGGATTGACATGAAAGAACTTAGAACCGATTATCTGACCGGAGGTTATGTAGTTATCTCGCCTGCAAGGGGAGAAAGACCTATGGGATTTGAATATAGCGGTAAGGCGAAAGAATCGCCCGGGATTACATGCCCGTTTTGCCCAAAAAATGAATATATGACTCCCGGAGTTGTTGGACAAATTGGACAAGTGCGAACGGTTCCTAACCTATACCCGGCATTTGACGAGGGCAGCATTTCGGGCTTTGGGCGGCATGAAGTTATCATTGATACCGATGACCATACAAAAAAACTTCATGAATTTTCAGTTGACCAAATATCAGATGCTTTAATGATGATGAAAGAAAGATATTTAGACTTAACGTTAGACAGCCGAATAAGGCAATTTCAAGCGTTTAAAAACGTTGGGGTAACATCCGGGGCAAGTATTCCACATTCGCACTGGCAAATAGTCGGCTTACCGTTTGTGCCCTGCCTTCATACAATTATGCTTTTGAATTTTTCAAAACATAAAATGCAAACCGGCAAATGTTATTTATGTTCAAAATATGATGAAACAGAAACATCTTCAGAGCTTATAATATACAAAAATTCCGGCGCATTATCTTACACGCCTTATGCATCACCGTTTCCTTATATGTTTGACATTCTGCCCAAAACTCATATTTCGAACTTAGGGCAGCTAACTAAGGAAGCAGCTGAATCTTTAGGCGATGCGCTTAAAATATCGCTTTCGGCTCTTATAAAACTTTTTCCTGATCTTGATTATAACGTTTTGGTTTACAGTGCCCCTCCCCATGAAGACCTAAGCGCAGATTGGCATTTGTTTTTACAAATAATTCCTCGATCCGGGTTTATGGCAGGTTACGAGCTTTCGACAGGCTGTTATATTAATTCAATTTTACCGGAAGATACAGCCGTGCAAATGCAAAATATGATAAAAAGAGGATAAATTTATGGATGAAAAAGTAATACACAGTGTTGATACAGATGCAGTAATAATTATGCTAAAAGATAAACCGGATGGGCTTTTTACAAGTGAGCTTGGTGTTTATCGCACCGAAGAGTATAAAGAATATGTCAGCGGCGTTTTTGCGATAGAAAAAGATGCTGGATATGATATTTTCTTAAAACTTACCACAGAGCGTGATGTTAAAGACTGGGAATTTGATGCGATTTACGATTATTACGACGAACTTACAATACTAACAGAAGCACTCGATGTTTCGGAAATCCAAGACTGCCACAACCCAACATGGGAAGTTAAATTCTTTGTACCGGGCAACAGCTATATACAAGATAAGCTGTCATCTGTCTTAAAACTCCACTTTCTTGAACTGCAATCTGTTTATGAAGCTATTATCGACCTAAGTGAAGATTATAAATAATGGGCAGCCTTACACTCCCGAAATACTCTTAAATCCTTCGCCAAGAACTTCTCTGACCTCTGCTACTGTAACAAAGGCGTTAGGGTCTATTTCGTAGATTATGTCCTTGATTTTAACTACCTCTTTTGAAGAAACAACACACATAAGTACATCTTTTTGCTCGTTAGTATAAAGCCCCCTTGCGCTTAGCGCAGTTACGCCTCTTTCCAGGTCGTTTAAAATGACGTCGCTTATTTCGCCCGGCTTTGAAGATATGATGTACATTGCTTTCGCTCTTCCTGTTCCTTCAACTACGTAGTCAATTACTTTCGTTGCGATATATATTGAAATAATCGCATACATAGTTTTAGTCGCACCGAACATGTAAAGCCCTAAACCAATTATTATCGCATCGAAAAAGAATAAAAGCTTTGCAATTGATATATGTCTTATAAATTTATGGAGTATGTTAGCGGCAAGATCAGTTCCGCCGGTTGTTGCCATGCATCTGAATACAAGCCCAAGCCCTACACCGCAAATTATCCCCCCGAAAACCGCCGCCAAAAACAAGTCAGACTCAACAGCAGGAATCATGTCGGTAAAGTAAAGAGCAACGGAGTAAAAAGTCGTTGCAAAAGCGGTTTTAATAAGGTTTTTCGCACCAAGAACAACGAACCCAATAACAAAAAGAGGAATGTTAAGTGCCGCATTTGTAAGCCAAACGGGGATAGAAAGCCCAAGGCCTTCTCCAAAGGAAAGGACAATTATCCCAAGCCCGGCAACGCCGCCGATAACCATCTCATGAGGTATAAAAAACAGCGAAAATGAAGATGCAAGCAAAAACGTGCCGATCATAATAATAATGTATTCTTTAATATCTTTTTTTGTAATGCGCCTTAAATATCGCCCTAATATAGACATCACACTTTCATTCCCTTACGTTTAAAATACCGGCATATTACCAAAAACATAAATTTAGGCAGTGCTCCAAGTCTTATAATTCTTGACGGCTGCTTAAGAACTCTGTAAAACCATTCAAGACCAAGCTTTTGATATATTTGAGGCGCACGCTTAACTTCTCCGGCGAAAACATCAATACTCCCGCCTATGCCCGCACTTATTTTAACGGGCAAAATATCTTTGTTATCATAAATCCATTTTTCCTGCCTATACATACCAAGCCCAACCAACAGCACATCGGGCTTTAACTGTCTTATTTCATTTATTATGTCAGGCTCATTTTCTTTTTTGAAATAACCATGATGAAACCCTATAACCTTGACATTTTTATACTTAGATTCAATATTTTGCTTTGCTATTTCGCAAACACCTTTTTTTGCTCCTAAAAGATATACACTTAGCTCGTGGTTAATATTTTCAAAAAGCTTTTGAATTAAGTCACAACCTGCAACCCGCTCTTTTAACTTTGTTCCGTTAAATCTTGATGCTATTACTATCCCTATTCCATCTGCAACAACTAAGTCACCTGAGTTTAATATTTTCGCAAACTCGGCATTGTCCCTAGCTTTCATTACCATTTCCGGGTTAGGGGTAAACAACATGTGATTTTTATCTTCCCGCAGGAAAATTCTTAACTGATTAAGTGCTTCTTTTTGATCAACTGTATGAAAATTAATGCCTAATATATTTGTTTTCATATTACGTCCATATCCAATTTAATTACCCTTGTATTACAAGGGCAGAGGTCTATTAAACTACAATTTTATTTTTCCCGCTTCGTTTACCAATGTACAAGTTTTTGTCACAAATATCCAAGGTCTTCTCAAGACCTTCATCATCCCAAACGGCAGCACCGCCTGTGATTGTAAAATTAATGTCATTTCCGTCAACAGACACTACAGCCTGCTCCACAGTCCGCCGTATATTTTCCAGAGCAATATATCCTGTTTCTAAATCACATTTATTAAGGACAATAAGAAATTCTTCTCCGCCCCAACGACATGCCAAGTCCGTATTTCGTACATTTTCACGCAATATTTCTCCAAACTTCGCCAAAACGACATCGCCTATATTATGCCCAAAAGTATCATTAACATTTTTGAAATTATCAATATCCAATAAAGCAAAGCAACATGTTCTTTCCATTTTATCCCGCTGCATACGATCCATAAATACTTCGGAATAACGGCGGTTATTAAGCTTTGTTAACGGGTCAACAAATGACATAAGCTTAAAATCTTCAAGTTCCTTAGCATGAGCTTCTGCCAATCTGCGGCGAATAACAATGTTTAATATTAATCCGATAATTATTCCTAAGATGATAATATTGCTGAAAAATACTTCTAGAAATAAGTTGTCATATTGAGGATATGGGGCAGGAAATAAATGACTTATGGCTATTTGTATATTAACAGTTAAAAAAATTGACGCAAGCAAGAATATACGTTGATTCTTGCTAAAGTCAAAATACATGGCTGTTGGTACTAAGGCAGTTAAGGCAATCCAATGAACATTTATACCTGTTCCCAGTAAATATGTCGCTATAATTGAATATGCTATAAGAGCGAACATACAAATAAAGCTTGCTAACCTGGTCTTCCCTGTCAGAGCAAACATAAATGCAACAATCCAAAGAAAAATGTCCGCAATATTTACAAAGGTTACAAAAATCAAACCCGCATTTAAAAAATAAACCGCTAAAATAACATGAGCAAACATAGCAATTAAAGCCATAACCGCTATATAAATCTGCATGTGAACATTTTCAGCTCTTTTGAAAAACCGATTCAAGTTGAAGTCACTTCCATGCGTATGTTATACTCATTAAATTTAAAAGTCATCCAATTAGGGTTATTTTCAAGTCTATTGAGTATAAACTAAGGAGGATGTTAGCACACCCTCCTTAGTTTGTTCTAAATCATACCAAAATTTACTTGAGTTGTCAACTTACATTATAGTTTTGCACAAAAGCGATGAAATAATTTGCACAGCAGCTTTACCTGTTTGATTTCTGTTATCAAGAATTGGATTAAGCTCAACCACTTCAATCCCTAAAAGCTTGTTAGTTGACGCAAGATATTCGCACAGAAGATGTGCTTCACGATATGTTAACCCGCCGTTTACCGGCGTACCTACTCCCGGAGCAGCGGTTGGGTCAATAGCGTCTAAGTCGAAGCTTAAGAAAATCCCTTCTGTGCCTTGGGAAGCGATTTTTACTGCTTCTTCAATTGTGTCATACATACCGCATTTATCAATGTCTGCCATTGTAAATACAGCAACACCCGCTTCTTTGATAAGTTCTCTTTCTTCAGTATCAAGGGCACGTGCGCCTATAATTACAGCATTTTTAGGGTCAATAAAAGCAGAATCCTTTTGCTTAAATGGAACGATTTCCTCCGGTCCGTGACCTGTTATCGCAGAAAGCGGCATTCCATGTATGTTTCCCGACGGACTGCTCTTAGCTGTATTAAAGTCACCATGAGCATCAACCCAGATAATCCCTATTTTTCCAAAATACTGCTGAATTGCTGTTGCGGAACCCGCAGCTATTGAGTGATCCCCGCCTAAAATAAGCGGGAAGCGCCCTATTGATAAAGCTTCAAGCACTTTTTCATATAGCCTGCTGTTTATGCCATTTACAACATCAAGATCTTTTAGGCGGCTGTTTTGGTCAGTTTTTGATTTTTCCTGAATTGAAAGCTCTTCGTTAATATCACCGCTGTCATGTACCGTATAATCAAGGTCAGCAAGCATTTTTTTAAGTCCTGCGTATCTTATTGCACTTGGTCCCATATCAACGCCTCTCCGCCCTGCGCCTTTATCCATCTGTACTCCGATTATTTCTATTATTTTCTCCGTATTTTTCATTATAAATCCCTCTCTCTTTCGAAATATACCATTAGGGCGTGTTGCAATTTATCAGAAATACCCTAGCATAAAACAGTATACCCTATCCTCCATGATTTGTCAAAAAAAAGGATTAAAAAAGATGATGCGTTTGCAAGTTTCAACAAAAATTAATTAGCTTGTCTGTTATCATGCTTTTATACGGATATTAGAGGGGAATTACATAGATATGGAAAAGGCAATTAGGCAAGGAAGCAGTACAGCGGGGCATAATATTAAATTCAGAGGCAGGAGCAGCGCATCTTGGCTGCTTTTTTGTGCATTTGCATTTTTTACCGGAAGAGTTCTTGTTTTAGATTCTGTAAACCCTATAGTTATCGGATATTTATCAAATTTTATCGGTAAAGGTCCTTTAATATATGTCATGTCAGCCTTTTCAACTTTCGGTCTCTTGACTAATGCTCCGGGCGCACATCTTATCAAATATATCATTTCAATGACGGCGCTTTGCTTGGCAAGCAGTTTTTTTACATATAAAAAGGTTAGAGTTAATGTGATGCAAAGTGCTGCTTTGGGCGGCATGGTTATATTTGTATCCGGGATTTTTATAGCTTCAATAAATGGTATCAGCGTATACTTGACAATTCTTGCGGCTATGGAAGGGATTTTAGCATTTGGTATGACATTTCTACTTAAAAAAGGGACAGGAGTTCTTCAAAAATTTAAGAGCAAAAAAGCACTAAAAACAGAGGAACTAATAAGCCTTGCCCTGCTTCTGGGCGGCGTTGTGGCAGGAGCTGCAAATATTTATGTCGGAGCAGTATCCCTTAGGATATTTTTTGTATCAACTATCGTGCTTATAGCCGGGCATAAAGGCGGCAGTATGATAGGGAGTTCCGCAGGATTTCTTCTTGGTGTGATGTTATATATTTTTAACTTGGCAACATCCGGATTCACAATGGTTTTAGGTTTAAGCGGTCTTGGTACAGGCATTATGCAAAAAAAAGGGAAAGTTTATTCTTTGGCAGGCTTTTTGTTTGCGGGAATCTTTGGGATTTTTATCGCAGATTCAAGTCTTCTTCAACTTGAAACGCTGTTTTCAGTCGCCTCGGCGGCTATCCTTTTCTTTTTTATGCCTGATAATTTCTACTTTAACACAGGAGGGCGGATTACTAGCAGCGTTGCGGACGCCGAAGATTATGTGGTCAGGATAAAGGATCTTGTATCCCACAGACTAAACAGCTTCGCAGATACTTTCAGGGCACTGTCTAAAACACTTAACGGTACATATGAAAGAAAAACATCTTTGTCGCCTAACGACATATCAAAGCTGATGGCTAACATAACCTCAGAAGCATGTGTCGGATGCCCTAAAAGCCAAAAATGTAATGACAACAACTATTACGAAATGTATCAAGCAATATTTTGTTTGTTGAGTGCAGCGGAAAGAAAAGGATCTGCAGTTCCAAATGACTTACCGCTTGCGTTTTCTTCCAGTTGTGAAAATGCAATAAAATTTGCGGACATCGCATGTCGTATGATAGAACTTTATAAAGTCAACATGGAATGGAATAATCGCGTGTCAGAAAGCAAAGAGCTTGTGTCAGAACAACTTTACTGTGTTTCTGATATTATACGCTCATTGGCGGATGAGCTTGATTTCGGAATAGCCTTTAAACAGGACTTGGAAGAAGATGCTTTAACAGAGCTTGTTAAAAACGGAGTAGATATTGAAAGTATTGTAATTGCGCAAAATAATACAGGTAAATATGAAGTAACCATCAGCCAAAAGGCTTGTTACTCAAAAAAGAGCTGTAACAAATCTATCATACCTACTTTGAACAAAATACTCGGCGTAAAAATGCAAAAAACGGATGTTGAATGTCTTTGTAAAAAGGATATGTGTAATCTACATTTATCGGAGATGCCTAAATTTAAAGCAAAAAGCGGCATTTCCAGACTAACAAAATCCGGAAGCCGTGAAACAGGTGACAGTTATTCATTTATGGAGCTTAAAAATGGTCAATGTCTTGTTGCTCTTTCTGATGGAATGGGTTCAGGTGAGCGTGCAAAAGCTGAAAGCATTGCGACTGTTGAACTTTTAGAGCAATTAATCGAAAGCGGCTTCGATAAAGAACTTGCAGTTAAAATGATAAACTCCGTTCTTGTGCTTAAAAGCATTGAGGATAACTTCTCAACACTCGATATTTGCTCAATAGATCTTTACACAGGCAAAGTTGAATTTGCAAAAATCGGCGCAGCACCTACGTTTTTACTTAGAAATGGAATAGTTTCCGTTATAAAATCATCAACTTTACCGGTTGGCATTTTAAAGGATATCGACATGGACGTAAGTGTAAAAACTCTTCAAGAAAATGATGTTATAGTCATGGTAACAGACGGCGTAACCGAACTTCGTCCATTTGATAGAAGTAAAGGCGAATGGCTAGTGGAACTTTTAGGCGATATGAAAAATTCAGGTCCGCAAGCAATGGCAGATTATATTCTAGAAAATGCGGAAAAAATGAGTCGTAATGTTATTCAAGATGATATGACGGTTTTAGTTGTTAAGGTTTCAAAGGTTTGAGTCTTCTGGGCAAAACTGCTGTATAAATTGATTTTTTATAGAGTATATTATATAATTTTATTGACAAGGTTATATAATATGTTAATTATAACAAAGCGTGAAAATGATTATGGAATACAAGATACTAAGAAAGCTAAAAAATTAATTCGTATTCCTGCATATGCTTTTTTGTATTTGCTCGGAAATGCCGAAAAAAATGGATATAAAGGTGATAGAGGTTATTAAAATTTTTAAATCAAAGAATAGTATAAAGTACCATTAATAAAAAAACGCCCAAAGGTAATAATAACTTTGTAACAAAAGTTACATTTGTTATTTTGACAGCAGTTATGCAGCTTATAGCCCCGGAATCTAAAAAGGGGTTGCGTAGGAAAATTTTTAATCATAATTAATTTCCTGCGTAATTAATTACTTGAAGCTGTATTGTTGTCTGAAGAACGAAATATTTTCTATAATAATACGGAGGACAATAAAATGACAAACAATAACGTTACTACTAAAGGCGTTCCTGAAGCTCGTGCAGCTCTTGACAAATTCAAGTATGAAGTTGCAAATGAAATCGGCGTTCCGCTTAAACAAGGTTACAATGGTGATCTTACATCTGCTCAAAACGGTTACGTAGGCGGATATATGGTTAAAAAAATGATCGAAGCTCAAGAAAGACAAATGGCTGGTCAACATGATTCAACTTCTAGATAAGGTTTTTATTTAGGGGGAATATTAAGCAGACCATTAAACCACTATGGTCGTTTAATATAGATTTGTAAATTTTGAAATAATATTTACAGCATAAAAAAGAGGAAGGGGCTGCGCAAATTATGCGTTCTCTTTCCTCTTATGTTTTGTATTGATTTTTTGAAGGCAAGGGTATTATAATGAGGGAAAACTACTACCCTTTACTGCCCTTTCATAGTCGGGAAAAAAATAACATCTCTTATTGAATAAGAATTTGTAAGCATCATTACAAGCCTGTCTATTCCGATTCCAAGCCCGCCTGTTGGCGGCATACCATATTCAAGTGAAAGAATAAAATCTTCATCTATCATATTAGCTTCCGCATCGCCCGCTGCCCTCAAAGCCTCCTGATGTTCAAACCGTTTACGTTGGTCAATTGGGTCGTTAAGCTCCGAATAAGCGTTGGCATATTCCCGTCCGCAAAAGAACAGCTCAAAACGTTCTGTATACTCGGGATTGTCCGGCTTTTTCTTTGTAAGCGGAGAAATTTCTATCGGGTGATCAAGCAAGAATGTTGGCTGAATAAGGTTTTTTTCCGCATACTCTTCAAAGAAAAGATTAAGAATGTCGCCCTTACCATGCCTTTTCTCGAAGTGGATTTCATGCTTTTTAGCTATTTCCTGCGCCTCTTCAAGCGTATTTATGCTGTTAAAGTCAACGCCTGTATATTTTTTAACGGCATCAACCATAGTGATTCTTTCAAAAGGCTTTCCAAATTCAAGTTCAACATCACCAAATTTAACAAGCGTTCCTCCGAGAACTTCCTGGCAGACGGTTCTAATCATACTCTCAGTCAATTCCATCATACCGTGATAATCCGTAAACGCTTCGTAAAGCTCAAGCATTGTAAACTCGGGATTATGCTTTATACTCATGCCTTCATTTCTAAAAACACGACCAATTTCATAAACCTTTTCAAGCCCGCCGACGATAAGCCTTTTAAGCGGCAGTTCAAGAGCAATCCGCAAAAACATTTCAATATCAAGAGTATTATGATGCGTTGCAAACGGTCTTGCATTTGCTCCGCCGTAAATTTGCTGTAATACAGGCGTTTCAACTTCTATATAACCCCTATTATCAAGGAATTTGCGTATGCTTTTGATGATTAAAGAACGCTTCAAAAACGTGTCTTTAACTTCAGAGTTAACTATAAGATCAACATATCTTTGGCGATATCTAAGCTCTTGATCTTTAAGCCCATGCCATTTTTCGGGCAGCATTTGAAGACTTTTTGTCAAAAGAACTATTTCAGATGCACGGATTGAAATTTCATCTTTTTGCGTTTTAAAAATAATGCCCTTAACGCCGATTATATCTCCAACATCGAAATGTTTAAATTCTTCATAAACCTCTTCCCCAAGGTCATTTTTGCGCAAATAAACTTGAATACGACCATCTCTGTCCTGCAAATCACAAAAAGAGGCTTTGCCCATTAGGCGTTTTGTCATCATGCGCCCACCGAGGGAAACTTCCTTGCCTTCAAGCTCATCAAAATTCTTGTGAATTTCGGCACTTGATATGCTAACTTCGTATTTCACATGTAAAAACGGGTCGCTTCCGCTTTCTTGAAGCGCAGCAAGCTTTGCACGCCGGATTTTCAACATTTCATTTAAATCCTGCTCTTGAATTTCAACTTCTTCCGGTATATTTAAATCATTATTGTCTGACATTTTAGTTGGTTCCCTTCATATCGGTATTTCTAATCTATCGAAAGTATCTCATACTCAATAGCCCCCGCCGGCGCATCAACTTTAACAGTATCACCGGCAGAACAGCCAATAAGAACCTTGCCAAGCGGCGATTCATTTGAAATTCTTCCTTTAAGCGGGTCAGCTTCTGCCGAGCCGACTATCGTATATATCACTTTTTCGTTAAACTCTTTATCAAGGATTTCTACTTTGTTGCCTATACGTATTGTACTTGAATCAAGATAATCTTCGTCTATTATTTCAGCGTTTCTAAGCATTTTTTCAAGAACTGCAATACGTGCTTCAACTTCTGCTTGTTCTTCTTTAGCGGAGTCGTATTCAGCATTTTCAGACAAATCGCCTTGCCCTCTTGCTTCTTTAATCTTTTCCGCAACATCACGACGGCGCACAACTTTAAGCTCCTGAAGCTCTTCCTCGTATTTTTTAAGACCTTCATAAGTTAAAATGACTTTGTTATCTGACATATAAATAACTCCTCTATTAGAAATTTAATAATTCCTAAATTTAATAATTCTTGCATTCTGACCAGAAACGATTATATATGAGAAATGCAGGAATGTCAACGCTTACAGAGTGTTAACATGCTTTTGGAAAACTAATCCTTCCTAATATTACTCAAATATGCGGTGATAAATACATCAATTCCACCGTCCATAACCGCTTGTAGGTTAGTAGCTTCTGCATTTGTCCGATGATCTTTTACCAAATTGTAAGGGCAAAATACATATGAGCGAATTTGGCTTCCCCAAGCGATATCCTTTGTTTCTCCACGAATTCCTTGTGCCTTTTCCGCCTGCTCATCTTGTTTTAGTTTATACAGCTTTGACCTAAGCATTTGCATAGCCCTATCACGGTTTTTATGCTGTGAGCGCTCGTTTTGGCATTGAACTACTGTCCCTGTCGGGATATGAGTTATACGGATGGCTGATTCGGTTTTGTTAACATGCTGACCGCCTGCACCGCTAGCTCTGTATGTGTCAATTCTAAGCTCTTCCGCCGCTATTTCAAACTCAATATTTTCGTTAAGCTCCGGCATAACATCACATGATGCAAAAGACGTATGACGCTTGCCGGATGAATCAAATGGAGAAATGCGGACAAGCCTATGAACTCCGTGTTCAGAACGGAGGTAGCCGTAAGCGTTTTCGCCGCTCACTTGGAATGTTACAGATTTTGTTCCTGCGCTGTCACCGTCTAAATAGTCAAGAACCTCAACAGCATAACCTTTGCTTGCTGCCCATCTTGAATACATGCGAAAAAGCATAGAAACCCAGTCGCAAGCTTCCGTCCCGCCTGTTCCGGCGTGAAGGGATACTACGGCGTTTAATTTATCATACTCGCCGCTTAAAAGCGTTGCAGTTATCATACTTTCATATTTATTTACAAATTTTTGAAACAGCTTTTTACATTCATCGGTAACAGAAGAATCATTTTCTGACAAGCCAAGCTCAACAAGTGTTGTAACATCATCATATTCCTCTGACAATTTGCTAAATTCCGAAACCTTGTTCTTAAAAGCTTGAAGCTCTGTAAGCAATTTTTTGGAACGGTCCATATCATTCCAAAAATCGGGTGCAGATGCTATTTGCTCTATTTCCTCAATCTTTTTAAGCGAACCCGCTATGTCAAAGAGAGTTCCCCATTTCAGATAATTTGCCGTTATATGGCAGAAGAGAAGTTTTTAGCTCTTGCAGTTCAAACATTTTATCAGTCCTTTGGGTTTGTTAGTTCACATCTTTAATGCGTGCTGCGGTTGCTTTTTAATGGATGCCAACGTTTCCAAATAGCTCTTTTTGTACAGCTCTGTCAAAATCAGAAATATAGTTTTCATCTTGTGTTATTCTATATTTCTTATATTCAGTCCTTGCTAAGTCATCCGCAACTTTACGCTCAACACTTCCTTTATTGTGTAGTAAATCATACTCATTGAATTGTAAGAAAGCATCTAATCTGGCAATCCAGTCGCTCATAGACATCAACTTATGACGCTTTGCTTGATTTTCTGCATAATCAAGATACATGTTAACGATATCATTCAAGCCGCTCATTTCATCTTGATTTAAGTAATTTTTTGATACTGTGACATCGTTTTGCAAAATTTTTCCATGCGGGGCATTTTTCCATGTAATCAAGCCCATATTGGGTTTGTCAGCATCCGCACGCTCTGAAATTATTTCCGGAGCGGTATGTCCTGTAATAGCAAATAACAATTTATTTTGAACTGACTTGAAAAAAACATCCGTAACATTGCTTTTTGGATCATAGTCATAGCTGCATTCAGCAAAAATATCTGTTACTTTTTGATAAAATCGCCTCTCGCTCGCTCGAATCTCTTTAACACGTTCAAGAAGCTCATCAAAATAATCCTGACCGAATGCTTTTCCATTTTTAAGCATCTCACCATTAAGGATAAAACCTTTTGTAATGTACTCTTTAAGTGTTGTTGTTGACCAACGTCTAAATTGTGTCGCACTTTTTGAATTTACACGATAACCTACTGAAATAATTGCATCAAGATTATAAAATTTTACTTCTTTCGTTTGTGTTTTTTCAGCTAAAGCACCATGCTGAGAGGTACGTGCAATTTCTGCACATACCACTTCCTCTTCTAATTCGCCATTTTCAAAAATGTTTTTTAAATGCCTTGAAATTGAAGTTCTGTCAACTTCAAACAACTCACCCATAGCCTTTTGAGTAAGCCAAAATGTTTCATCATAAAAGAAAACATCAACACTTATATCCCCTGTAAGAGATTGATAGAGGATTATCTTGCTTGGTCCATTCAAAAGCGGATTTTCATTCATTTTCTCTACCCATTAACCCCGCAACAAGCCTTATACTTCTTCCCGCTTCCACAGCTGCAAGGATCATTACGCCCAATTTTAGCATCTTTACGGCGAACAGGTGCTTTTGCAGCAGAATCATCCATATTTGTACTCATATCCTTAGCAACGCGGACTCGCTCCATTTGCGCCTGCATACGCACGTTAAACATCCCTCGTACTGTGTCAAGCTGAATATTTGCGCTCAATTCATCAAACATATCGTAACTTAAAAACTTGTATTCCAAAAGCGGGTCACGCTGTGCGTATGCTCGAAGTGATATACCTTGGCGCATTTGATCCATATCATCAATATGATCCATCCATTTTTGGTCGATAACACGAAGCGTTACAATACGCTCTATTTCACGCATACGCTCTGATGTAAATTCGTCTTCTTTTGAATTGTAAATCGCTATCGCTTTTTCGTAAAGTTCCTCGACTAATCCCTCTTTTGTTATAGCATCCGCATTTGTTTTATCAATAAAAACAACCGCCTCATGAAAAATCGGCATTAGAAATTCGTTAAGACCAATAACGTTCCATTCGTCAGCAAACTCAGCATCTGTTGAATACTTATCAATTGCACGCTCAATAACAGCTTTAACCATAGAATGTATGTTATCTTTAAGATCTTCACCCATCAAAACTTTAAGACGTTCGGCGTAAATTATTTCACGCTGTTCGTTCATAACACGATCGTATTCAAGCAGATGCTTACGAACTCCGAAGTTATTGCTTTCCACACGCCTTTGAGCATTTTCAATACCGTTTGATAAAAGTTTTGCCTCTATCGGTTCGTCTTCGGGCATACCCATTTTTTCAACCATTGTCATAACTTTATCGGACCCGAAAAGCCTCATTAAATCATCTTCAAGCGATAGATAAAAGCGGGACTCGCCTTTATCACCTTGACGCCCGGAACGACCCCTAAGCTGGTTGTCAATACGCCTTGATTCATGCCTCTCTGTTCCTACTATTTTAAGACCGCCAAGCTCTTTAACACCTTCACCAAGCTTAATGTCGGTTCCACGACCTGCCATGTTTGTTGCGATTGTAACAGCACCCGGCTGTCCCGCAAGTGCTACAATTTCGGCTTCCTGCTCATGGTATTTCGCATTAAGAACCTGATGCGGAATTCCTTGTTTTCTAAGCATCCCGCTTAAATGTTCAGACATTTCAATTGTTATAGTACCGACCAAAACAGGCTGTTTTCTCAAGTGGCAATCAGCGATATCTTCAATGACTGCTTTGAACTTTCCATTTTCGCTTTTATAAACATAATCCGGTTGGTCAATTCTTTGAATTGGCAAGTTTGTTGGAATCGCAACAACGTCCATGCCATAAATTTGACGAAATTCGCTTTCTTCTGTAAGCGCAGTTCCTGTCATTCCGCATTTTTTTGCATATCGGTTGAAGAAATTCTGGAACGTGATAGTAGCCAAAGTTTTGCTCTCTCGCTTAACAGTCACGTTTTCTTTAGCTTCAATCGCTTGATGAAGCCCGTCTGAATAACTACGTCCGGGCATTAAACGCCCTGTAAATTCATCAACTATTACGATTTCGCCGTCTTGAACGACGTAATCTTTATCAAGATGCATGTTAAAGTTAGCTTTAAGCGCATTGTTAACATGATGTTGAATTTCAAGGTTTGACGGGTCTGAAAGGTTTTCAATAGAAAAATACTGCTCAGCTTTTTTACTGCCTTCTTGGGTAAGAGAAACAGACTTCGCCTTTTCATCAACGACAAAATCACCCTCTTCGATAAGCTCGGCTCGGGTTATTTTGTTCATTGCTTCCTGTTCGTTTACAATACGCCCTTTTTTAAGCGTTCGTGCAAAACTGTTTGCGACTTTATAAAGCGACGTAGACTTGTTTCCGCTTCCGGAAATGATAAGCGGAGTTCTTGCTTCGTCGATCAAAACAGAGTCAACCTCGTCAATTATTGCGTAATTAAGCCCCCGTTGAACAAGTTCTTCTTTATAAATAACCATATTATCACGCAAATAATCAAACCCAAGCTCGTTATTTGTTGCATAAGTTATATCACAATTATAAGCTTCACGGCGTTCTTCGCTTTTCATATCATGTAAAATAACGCCGACAGTTAAACCCAAAAACCTATGAACCTGCCCCATCCATTCAGAGTCACGCTTTGCAAGATAATCATTAACAGTAACAATGTGTACACCCTTGCCTTCAAGTGCATTAAGGTATGCAGGAAGCGTTGAAACAAGTGTTTTACCTTCACCTGTACGCATTTCAGCAATTCGACCCTGGTGTAAAACAGTTCCGCCTAAAATTTGCACATCATAATGCCGTTCGCCAAGCGTTCGTTTTGCCGCCTCACGAACAACTGCAAAAGCTTCTTTGTGTAGGTCATTAAGCGTTTCACCATTTGCAAGTCTTTTTCTGAACTCGTCGGTTTTAGCACGAAGTCCATCATCAGAAAGCTCAGATATTTTTGATTCAAGCGAATTAACCTCTTCAACAATCGGTCTAATACGTTTTATTTCTTTTTCACTATATGATCCAAATATTTTATCAAAAATTCTCAATTTTAATACTCACCTTTCAGGGTAAACTATCAGATTACTAAAGAACCCGAAATAAACCTCCAACTCTATGCCTTAAATGATTTACATGACTTAATCTTACTTGCATGAATTAAACTTTTTTATTAAGCCCCTGATTATAAAAGGGACAGATTAATAAGTGTAGAGGCACAAGTAAGTATATACCAAAAAATGTTTTTTGTACAGGGGGTTTTAGTCTTATTAAAACAGCGATAAAAGCTTATGCACCATTGCCATATGATGCAATGCCATCACTAGGTTGCTTTAGCTGGCAAGTGTTCTTGTTTAACTTCTTTATTTTCATTAAAGTGACAAACACACAAAGCCCCGCTATTAACAGCCCGCAAACTGCCGTTAGTTGAACATCTCTTAAACCGGCTTGAGGCATGTTTGCGGGCAAATTAGGCGCAGCATCAACAGATAAAGAAGTATCTGAAATATCGTAAGGCTCAAATCCAAGCGGAACGGCAAATTCATCAAGATAGATGTATTCAATAATATCTTCATCAATATCCTCTGGAAAGTTTGATGCAGACCCAAGCGGAACGCCGGGTTCATAAGGTTCTATGATATCTTCTATAACATCATCAATATTATTATCATTTTCGGGTGTATTGCCGCTTTCTTCTGTGCCGTCATTTTCGTAATCATCTTCATTATTAAAGTCGTTCGATCCATTTCCGTCATTGTCTTCCGGGCTTTTATCTTCCGTTTTATCACCTTCGGGACGAGAAAGCCCTCCCATATCAGGTACAGTGCCGCCCGGGGGTATTGGCGCATTCGGGGCTTGACCGGGGTGAATTCCGACAAACTCAGGGGTATCTAAATTAGGGCTTACCGGAGGATTTTGGCTGAAAACAGGTCGTCCATTTGACTTGAATTCTCCAATCCCAAAACCTGAAGAACCGGATTGATTCACAATAGTAAGGTTATGCGTTCCAGACCCTGTAATAGTGAACTGATAATGAATGTAAGTATTACCATTTTTTAGCGTTAATATAAATGTGCCCTGTGCTGCTCCATCTTCAACAACAACTGTGAATGGATTAGGACCTCCACCCACTAAAGTTATGCCGGGCGCAATTAACTCCTCCGTCCTGCCGTTGATGTTATTGCTTAAAGGCGGCGCATATGAAACAATTCGAAAAGAAAAATCTGCTCCTTCACCATGTTCATCACGCTCTTTTTGGTGCTGTTCCCATTCCAGAACAGCCTGTTCGTACTCTTCACGAGCTTTATTATAAGAAGCTAACTCATCTTCATACTGGTCACGAGCGGCGTTATATATAGCCAGATCATGCTCAAATTGCTGCTTTGCTTGATTATAGGCTGCTAGCTCTTTTTCAAATTGTTCTCGAAGTGATTTATAAGCTTCTTCATCTTTTCTCATTTGTGCAAGAGCAGCTTCATGTTCACGCATTGCAGCTTCAAAAGTATATAGAAGTGCATCAAAAGCAGACTGAATAGTTTCAAGATCGACTGCGCCGTTTTGAAATTGACTTAGCAGCTCTTTATATTCTTCCTTCATACTTGCAAAAACTTCACTAGTTACCGTATTGCCTGTTGACTTATAGTATACTTTTTCCATGGTTTTTAACCCCCATATAAAACATTCCTCTTTTGTTATGCACCGCTGCCTTATATTATTCAACATCTTCCTCTCTATTTATTCTGTTGTTTATTGGATATATATATGATATAATCACCCTTGCAATACAATGTACAATACGCATATTGTACATTGTATTGCAAGGGTATTGTTAACAAAATTTATATTATAATAATCTCAGGAGGCAGAAAATGCTTGCAACAGTCAGTATATTTCTGGGCTTTTTCTTTAGCGTAAACTTTTTATTTGCAATATTTATCGTTTTCTATGAGAGAAAAGATGTATCAAGCACTTGGGCATGGCTTATTGTTGCGTTACTTTTGCCCTATTTTGGCTTTTTGCTGTACATGCTGCTTGGCTTTTCCGGACGAAAAACACGGCATTTTGTTAACAAAAGCAAAAAGGACAAAGAAATTTACGAAGAATTTGCAGGGAACGATAAAATTGCAATTGATGACATAAGTCTTAAAAACCGCAAAACAAACGTTCTTTCAATGCCAAACAGCGAACGTTTTAACGATATGGTTTATTTGAACTCAAACTCCGGCCGAGGCGAGCTTACTCTTAATAACGATATAGTCGTTTTTCATAATGGAATGGACAAATTCGGCAGTTTAATCGAAGATATTAGAAACGCAGAAAGCCATATACATCTTCAATATTATATTTTTAGAAATGATGCCCTTGGCAGGCAAATAATAGACGAGCTTGCGACAAAAGCTGCCGAAGGTATTGAAGTAAAGGTTTTTATTGATGGGTTGGGTAACTATGGTCATTCGAAAAAAATGTTTAAACCGATCGTAGAAGCCGGTGGAAACTTTCAAATATTTTTCAGACCGTTTATGGCAAAGGTTAACTTTAGAAATCACCGTAAGCTTGTTGTAATTGACGGCATAATAGGCTATATAGGCGGGTTTAATATTGGCGTTGAATACATTGGAAAGTCAAAAAGATTTGGTAATTGGCGTGATACGCATGTTCGTATTTTAGGTGAAGCGGTTAAAACTATTCAACTTAGATTTATGATGGATTGGAATTTTTGCTCGGAAAATAAAATTACGCTTGATGAAAAATATTTTCCTGCTTTGCCGCCGGTAGGAAGCGTTAAAATGCAAATAGTATCAAGCGGACCGGATACAGAATGGGACAGCATCAAATATGCTTATAAAAAAATGATAACCGAAGCGGAAAAATCCGTTTATATATCATCCCCTTATTTTATTCCGGATGAAAGCATTTTCGAATCGTTAAGAGTTGCAGCACTTGCCGGGATTGACGTACGTATTTTAATCCCCGCAAAACCTGATCATCCTTTTGTTTATTGGACTGCTCTTTCATATATTGGCGAGCTTTTAAAAGCCGGGGTTAAATGTTATGAATATGAAGGCGGGTTTATACACAGCAAAGTTATTGTCATTGATGACATGATATCTTCTGTCGGTACAGCGAACATGGATATACGAAGCTTTAAGCTTAATTTTGAAGTCAATGCATTTATATATTCCGAAGCAACAGCCGAAGAGCTTAGTTATCAATTTTTTGAAGACTTAGAATCTTCCCAAGAGCTTACCCTTGAAGCTTATGAATTAAGGTCTAAGTTTACGAAGGTCAAAGAGGCTGTGTCTCGGCTGCTTTCACCGATATTGTAGGAGGGCTAACTAATGAAAAACGGATACATATACGATTTTGCGAAAATAAAGCTATTAATAACCGAGGAAAACGGCAATATTACAAATATTATATGCCGCAATTTTGACTCAGTTACTTACGAAAACAAAGAAACCCCCGCAATAAAACAAGCAAAGCAAGAGTTGGATGAATATTTCGCAGGAAATCTTAAAGAATTTACAATGCCCCTTGACCTTAAAGGTACGGATTTTCAGAAAAAAGTTTGGAACGCACTTATAAATGTTCCATATGGTGAAACACGGACGTATAAGCAGCTCGCAGAGATGGTTGACAGTCCAAAAGGGTTTAGGGCTGTCGGCAGCGCAAATAACCGCAACCCGGTTATGATAGTAGTTCCATGTCATCGGATAATTGGGACTGATGGTAAGCTTGTCGGGTATGCAGGCGGGTTGAATGTTAAGGAGTATTTGCTTGAAGTGGAAAAATCTTAAGGCTAAAAAGGGGAACTTATTATAATGCACAAACTCAAACTATACCTTGATACATCCGCAATCAGCCATTTATACCAGCTAGATGCGCCAGATAAAATGAGTGATACACTTGCGCTATGGAAATATATTATTTCGGATGAGTATTATGCAGTAATATCAGAGGTAACAGCAAGAGAGCTTATGAATGCGCCTGAGCCGAAACGCTCTATCATTGCAGACTATCTCAATCAGGCAAATTTTAAAATGTTGTCGGTCACGAGTGAAGTTAACGAACTAGCACAAGAAATAATAAGACGAGGGATTCTAACCCTAAAAAGTTTTGATGATTGTATGCATATAGCAACGGCAATTTTGAGCAATTGCGACATCATTGTATCTTGGAACTTCAAGCATCTTGTAAATATTAAAACTATCAACGGAGTTCGTGAAATTGTAGTATCAAGATATTACAAACCTATCGACATTTACACACCAACTGTACTCCTGAAAGGAGATGAGTCTCATGGGTAAAACACTGATTGCAAAACCATCAATTAGTCAAGATTTCACTATAGAAGATATCCACAAAATCAGAGAATACCATTATGAGCTGACAAAAGATATGCCATTTGAAGAACGAGCGGAATTTTACCGCAAAGGTGCTGAAGAATTTACTGATTTTTTAGCCAAACGAAGAGAGCTTGTTGTAAGCCGCCCCTAAGCTGCTCGAAACAACAACTAGGCTTAAACTAGACCAAAGTTCTTTAAATCACAAAGCGAAACAAGGAGAGCATAAAATGGAAAATCAAAACACATTTGAAAATACAGGCAGTTTCATTCACAATTATATAAAAGAGGACTTAAAAGGCGAGTTAAATAAGCTTAGAACCCGTTTTCCGCCCGAACCTAACGGTTATTTGCATATTGGTCACGCTAAAAGTATTTCCTTTAACTTTGGACTTGCGAAGCTTTATGGAGGGAAATGCAACCTTAGATTTGACGACACAAACCCGGTCAAGGAAGATGTGGAATATGTAAACTCCATTAAAGAAGATGTAAAATGGTTAGGGTTTGATTGGGAAGACAGGCTGTTTTTTGCATCAGATTATTTTGATAAATTCTTTGAATGTGCGGTCGAGCTTATAAAAAAAGACTTGGCGTTTGTTTGCGATTTAACAGCTGACGAAGTACGGGAATATCGTGGAACCCTTAATACTCCCGGTAAGGAAAGTCCATACCGCAGCAGGTCTATAGAGGAAAATCTTGATCTTTTTAACCGCATGAAAAGCGGTGAATTTCCGGATGGGGCAAGAACTTTACGAGCTAAAATTGACATGAGTTCACCAAATATAAATATGCGTGATCCGGTTATTTACAGAATTGCTCATGCGCATCATCATAATACCGGCGACAAATGGTGCATATATCCTATGTATGACTATGCGCATCCGCTGGAAGATGCTATTGAAGGAATTACTCATTCAATTTGTACTCTTGAATTTGAGGATCACCGTCCGTTTTATGACTGGGTTGTCAGTCGGTTTGATTTTGACCCACGCCCAAGACAAATTGAGTTTGCGAAATTTTTGCTCACGAACACGATACTTGGTAAAAGGTTTTTGAAAAGCCTAGTTGATTCAGGCGAAGTTGACGGTTGGGATGACCCACGGATGATGACGATTGCAGGGCTTAGAAGACGAGGGTACACACCGGAATCAATTCGTACTTGTTGTGAACAGACAGGGCTTTCAAAAGCGCATAGCGTTACGGATATAGCATTTTTAGAACATTGTCTCCGTGAAGATTTAAAGGCAAAATCAAAGGTGGTTATGGCAGTTCTAGACCCTATTAAGCTTGTTATCACGAACTATCCGGAAGATAAGGAAGAACTGCTTGAAGTTGAAAATAACCCGGAAAACCCTGAAATGGGTAAGCGGATGATTAGTTTTTCAAGAGAACTTTATATCGAGCGTGATGATTTTATGGAAGACGCCCCTGCTAAATTTTTCAGGTTAGCACCAGGCAAAGAAGTTCGGCTTAAAGGTGCATACTTCGTGCTTTGCACCGGTGTTGTTAAGGATGAAAACGGAAATATTACGGAAGTCCATTGCACTTATGACCCGGAAACAAAAAGCGGCTCTGGTTTTGAAGGGCGTAAAGTTAAGGGCACTATCCACTTTGTATCCGCAAAACATGCTGTTGCAGCAAAGGCGAATCTTTACGATTACCTAACAATAGATGACCCGGAAAGCCCTGATGGTTATAGAAAAAATAAAAATTCGCTTATTGAGATGAATAATTGTGTTGTTGAACCATCACTAACCGAAGCGACTATCACCGACAGATTCCAGTTTATAAGAAATGGTTATTTCTGCCTTGACAGCAAGGCGAATGGCGAACTTATTTTTAATAGGATTGTCGGGCTTAAAAGCAGTTATAAACCGGATAAATAAAAACATCATTATACTTTGACAAATCCTCATAAAAAAGATGTTTTCCTATCTTAAGTTATGGGGATTTTCTTTTTCAACCATATGGGGGGTGCAATATGCCAAATCTTAAAGCATTTTTAAGCCGCATACCAAGACCAACACTAATTCTAGGCATATGTTGGATTTTTATCTTGTTTTTTGGATTTATTTACGATTTGAGTTTGACTTCTCTGTTATCAAGTGCAATTCAACGGTTTGGCATGTGGGGTCTGTTCGTTCTTGCTATGGTTCCTACGATTAAAGCAGGGATTGGGCTTAATTTTGCTCTGCCTGTTGGGGTTTGCGCAGGGCATTTGGCTATGGTCATTCCTATGTATCTAGATCTCACAGGAGTTAGTTGGCTACTTGCTTCTGTTGGATTTGCGGTAGTTTTTGGTGTAATTGTGGGATATATTCTTGGCAAATTGATGAACGCCGTAAAGGGTTTTGAAACGATAGTAGGTATGTTTGCGGGCTTCGCTGCTACATTTGCGTTTTCTATGTTTTGGCTTGCCTCTAGCCTTCCCCAACGTTTAAGCAACATAGGGTGGGGCGTGATAGGACGCAGGAACTTCATAAGCCTAGCCCCTTACGAAGCTGATCGCATTACCGACAACTTCCTGAAATTCGAAATTCTAAGAAGTACCAATGAATATGGCGAACCTATAGGCGGGCTTGTTATCCCAACGGGAACATTACTAATCGTTTTCTCCGCCTGTTTATTAATGTGGCTGTTCTTCCGTTCAAAACTAGGCATTGCCATTTCAACGGCAGGTATGAACTCCGAGACTTCAAAAGCTTCAGACATAAATGTTGACAGAAGTAGAATTTTAGCAAGCATTATTTCCACCACGACTGTATCTATCGGTATTATCATCTACGCTCAAAGCTTCGGGTTTCTTCATCTCTATGAAGCACCGTTAATGATGGCATTTCCCGCTGTAGCCGCAATTTTAATCGGCGGTGCAAGTAAAAATAACGCAAAGATAATTCATGTAATTGCTGGAACGTTCATTTTGCAGGGCATATTTTCAAATGCACCTCCGTTATTAGGCAGGATTTTAGACGGCGCAGATATAACCGATGCAATACGAATGCTGATTCAAAACGGGATTATTTTGTATGCGTTGATTAGATATTGCAATAGACATGAGGAAGCAGCGAAAGTAGGAGAATCAACATGACTAGCTTAAAATCATTTCTAAGCAGGCTGCCAAAGGCGGCATTAATCTACGGCGCATGTTGGGTGTTAATTTTGATTCTTGGTGTTTTAAGCGGCATTTCTCTTGCTGATATGTTGTCAGATGCTCTGCGGAGGTTTGGTATGTGGGGGATTTTGGTTCTTTCTATGATTCCTACGATTAAGGCGGGGATTGGACCTAATTTTGCCTTGCCTGTTGGGGTTTGTTGTGGGCTTTTTGCGATGGTTAACACTATTGAGTTAAGATTCCCTGGATGGGGAGGAGCAACTAATCAATATGCTGCATGGATTGAGTTTTTAATTGCTTCAATAGGATCAGCATTATTTTTTGCTTTAGCCTTGGGATATATTGTAGGCATAGTGATGAATGCAGTTAAGGGATTTGAAATGGCAGTCGCCCTGCTCATAGGATTTGCAACCACGTTCTATTTCTCTATTATTTGGCTTACTCATTCGAATTCCTCTGCGTATCTCCATGTGTTTGGAAGTGGTCTCCGGAGCGTAATAAACCTGTCCCATTTCGGAGTTGATGGCATTTTTGACGATTCCCTAAGGTTCAGCTTAATTGGAGTTGAAATCAGAACAGGGACTCTATTTGTTGTACTAATCGCCTGTTTTTTTATGTGGCTGCTATTCCAGTCAAGAGCAGGGGCTTTCATCTCGTCTGGCACAAATGAAAGCCGAGTCGCTGCTTGCGTAATTTCTACGATCTTAGCCGCTTTTGGTACTATTGTTTACTCACAAGGTCTCATTCTGGCAGACATTGGCTTTAGTTCCAATATTCAAGATATAGGCTTTATTGTCTTGTATGATTCACCTTTAATGATGGCATTTCCCGCCGTCGCCGCTATTCTTATAGGCGGAGCAGGGATAAATAATGCAAAGATAATTCACGTAATCGTCGGAACACTGATCTTGCAAGGGCTAATCGCAAACGGAACTATGGTTTTTGATAATATGCTAGATATGACCAATGCCCGAGGATGGATTGTTATTGACAGTACTAACCATGCCATACTAATGTTAGCCCAAAATGCAATCATCCTATGCGCTTTAATAAAGTATTCTGTTGCGCCTCCAATTAAATAACGACTGGCCCAAATATACATTACGACCACATCCCCGGCATAGGGTCAATTTCCCCTGCTGTTTCTAAGCTGCAATTTCTGTTCTTAAAAAACTTACAGCTTCTACAGCCCATCTCTGCCATTTCCTGTATTTCTTGGCTTTGGTTTACGGCTTTGAATCTATCACAATCTTTGATTTTTTTTGTACTAAACATAATTTACCTCCTTGGCTATAGTGATGTTTTACTATAATTATCCCCGAAGGCAGGCAAAAAAATACAATAAAAAAAGCTATCGTAATTTAAGCACAAACGATAGCTTCTATAACTATTCAGTCAATCAAATTATTCAAAAAAGCCCAAAAGTCTTAAGTATATCCCCTTCGGAATCGTCCCATCCGTATTCCTTTATATTTATTATACCGTCTTCACCTACGACAACTCCTTCATTTTCAAGAAGTTTACGCTGTGCATTAACACCACCGAAGATAAACGACGGGGCTAAACCGCCAAAACGATTGACTACTCTATGGCATGGGATATTTTCTTGCTCGGGGTTTACATGAAGTGCGTATCCCACTGCTCGTGATGCTTTAGGGCTACCGCAAAGTCGGGCTATTTGCCCGTAGGTTGCAACCTTCCCTTTAGGGATTTGCTTCACCTGTTCGTATACTCTATCAAAAAAGGTCATGGTCTGTATGCTGAAAAAACAATATTACCGTTGCCGTCTTCACTGTATACAACATCTAGTATTTGGTCAAAAAACGAAAGTGGTACAAGAGTTTTTAGCGTTCCGCTTACAACTAATTGAGTAGGGGCGGACTCAAGCGATCTCGTTACGCCTCGTACTCTGTAATAGCTGTTCCTGTTTAAGATTACCGATGTTTCAAACTGATCTCTCGTTATGTTCCCTGTTCTGGTTACGGCGTTCCAAGCAACATCGTACCCCATAGCTTCGGCAACAAGTCTAAGCGGTATAAGGTTAAGATTATAAAAATCTTCTCGAATAACGAAGCTGTCTCGGTTGAGTATCATGTTTACAATAGAATCTGTTTCAAGCCTTACATTTTGCACGCCTAAATGAACAGGTGCTATTTCGCCTTCGTTAAACAGAAGGACTACGGAACTGCCATCCAAGTAAAAACTACGGCTATTGTCAATTCCGCTAAAGTTCACATTTGAGAAGTTGGGATTTTGGCTTATAGCATATTCAACAGCTTGTTGAGCTACTTGTAATGCATTTATGCCTAAACCGGATATATCTGAAAGCGATATAATTTCTTCGTTGTTTAAATCAACAGTAATCCCGAAAGTATTTTGTACAGGGCGGTTAACTGCTGATGATACACTTATAAGTATTGTAACGATATCTTCGCTTCTTCTAATAGAGTGTGAGAACACAAACGTTCTTGCTACAGGTCTTCTAACGCCGAAAACTTCCGTATTAAAAATTTCATCAATACGTTCGTTAATTTCGTCTTCAAGTAAAAGGTTTGAAGGGAATGAAACAACAGGCAGCTCGCCTATTGCTGTAAAACCAAGACCTCTTTCAGACACAGCCCTTCCTTCCACTGTAATGCGGCTGTTCCTTGCCGCAGAACGATTAACGTTTGCGTTTGCATCATAAGTAACGTGCGCCAAAATAAAGACACACGCAAGCGTCATAACCAGCAACCTATATGCTTTTTTCATAAACGCACCTCCTAATAAAAATGTACAGCTATTTCTTAACACTCAATCAGACATCAAAAGTCTAATATTTTTATACGACCTATTTTCGCACTTTTTTCTAAAAAATACAATTACAGAAATATTACATTTTTCAAATAAATTGACAAACACTATAGAGAAAGGTTATTATGTATTAGTGATAATGTAATAGTGTATTAAGGGGAGATATGTAGAATTATGAGAAAACTTGCTTGTTTAGTTCTTTCAATAGTATTTGCTTTTACAATGTTTGGAAATATTGAAATTGCGGCGGATGATCTTATCTCCGGAATTCCTACTGAAAATACTTTTACCGGGCGGCGTGAAGCTTCGGTTCTTATTTCAACACTTAACTTTAACGATGTTCCAAACGGTCATTGGGCTAATGAAGCTATAGTCCGCGGCGGTGCTTTTGGGATGATTTCAGGGGGGAGTACGTTCTCTCCTAACGCTTCGGTTTCTAATCAAGAGGCTTTAGCGTTTGTTATACGCCTAATGGGCGCAGAAAATGCCGCTAATCAGGCAAGAGTAACGCAGGCAGAAGAATTTGAAGGTTCCCCTATAGCAAATCTTTGGTCGCTTGGATATCTTAACCATGCAGCGGCTATCGGGCTTATAGATCAAGAAGATTTTGATGATGCTACAGTTGAGAACCAAGCATTTTTAAACCCACAATTCAGTTTTTTACGAGAAGCCCCTGCAACTAGAGAACAAGTTGTTTCTTGGCTTGTTCAAGGCATTAACATAATGACCCCCGGCACATTCCCGCTTACTGATAATATGACAGCAGTACGACAATTTAACGATTGGGGAAGCATAGGCGTTCCACATTTACAACACATGGAGGCAGCTGTTAGGGGTAACATTATATCCGGGACAAGCCCTACAACAATTGCACCACAAGCATCTTTAACAAGAGCACAAATGGCACAGCTTCTTACAAATGTTGACAGCATTTATTTTACAGCCGCCGGCATAGCAAGAGGAACAGGAACGGTCGGAGCAATAGTTGATACACAAACAACTGTTACAGGTGTGGACACACTTGTAAGGCAAATACAAGTCCGCAATGCGGCGGGGCTTAGGGATGATATAAATTATGAATTACAGCGCTCCGGTTCACCTCAATCCGGCATTACTGATGCTGTCGTGTTTAGAAACGGAAGAGTTGCAAGCTTAACAGCTCTTCAAGTTGGCGATCAAATTGAATATTTTTACAGAACTGAAGATAACGTATTGCTTTATGTTAATGTAGTAAGCGAACTTCAAACAAGATCTGTCCAAGGAACGCTTATGGAAGCAAACCTTGAAACAGGCGCAATAACAATTAGAGATGCAACGGGCAGAATTTTTGTTTACAATATGCAGGCGGCACTTTATGATCAAACAAGCGTCCGTGTTGACGGCAGATATATCCCGCTTGCTCAGCTTCCTATAGGCAGTCGAGTTGAATTAACACTGGCAAACAACATAGTAAGCGATATCAGATTTTTAGGTGCTCCTCAAGTAGTTTCCGAATTTAGAGGGATAGTGGTTGAAAACAACCCTGCTTTCGGTTATATAACTGTCCTTAGCAATGACGGCAACTTAGTAACTATGCAGTATGATGAACAAGATATGCGTGTGCTTAAACGTCAATATTTTGACGTAAATAATTTAATAGGTTATATCGCTGAGGTTTTCCCAAATTTCAGATTTAACCCGCTTGAATCACCGATAAGCGAAATTGAACCGGGAAACATTGTTTTTATAAGACCGGATCCTGAAAACCCGGATCGTATAGCGTTTATAAGTGCCGCAACGAATTATACAACAAGATTTGCTCGTATTGTGCAAATAAACAGGAACGGATTAACAACTTCAATAACCGTTGAATATGAAAACAGACAAATAGCTTTCTTTGATGTAGCAACCGAGATATTAGTTTTAAGAGACGGACGAGCTATGTCTATGGATCAAGTGCAAGTAGGCGACAGAGCAAGACTACTTATAAACCAAGCTCAAATTGAACCCGGGCATATTTGGGAATCTATAAGACAAATTCAAATAGAAACAAGCGGGCATTTAATAACAGATGTCGTAAAAGGCCGCTTCCTTGGAATAGACCCGATACAAAGGCAAATGCAAATTGAACATGCAGAAATTTTAACGCCTGGCGGTTGGAGAGATCATCGTAACGTGCGAAGCCTTAGCCTTGCGGGTAATGATATTGAATATTTTCTTGACGGACGAAGAGTGTCACTTGATTTTGTAACAACAAACCTACGGCGTATGGATGGTGATGTTTACATTGCGCTTGAAGGCAACTTCGCAGGCGACAGAGTTCGTAAAGTATCGTTTAGAACCGGAAGAGAAGAACTTTTACCGTCTGATACAGTTATGTCAGCAGATGGCGGAGGGACTTTCCATATAATAGGCAATAACGGTGGAATTTCAACAGATGCAGGTTCAATAGTAGTGCGAAACGGCAGACTTGTGTCCGGCAATGACATACTTCCGTTTGACCATGTAGGCGTTGTATTAAACGGTCAATCCAGAGCTGCTGTTGTCAATATCGGTCCTGCACCGGATGTTTCTTTAGTTAACATCGCAAGGGTAAGAATACAGTCGGTTAATGAAGGCAGAAGCTTTACAACAACAGCACTTTCATTATTAACCGGAAGCGATTGGGTTTATTCCCCAATCCAAAGAGAATTTACAATAGGGCATGATACGCTGTTCATAAGCGAAGATGGTCCGTTTGGAATGGATCAATTCCTTGGATTTACCGAAAACAACGTTATTAACAACACTTACTACGTTGTATTTGAAGGTTCAAGAGCAACAATGGTCGTTGCCGCACCGTTTGCAACAAGAATGGTAAGAGGAACGATATTCGAAAATAACGAAGCAAGCCTTCAAATAAGAGATGTAAGATTTTATGAGGAAGCAACCGGAAGATGGCTGCCTGTCAGCCATACAAACAATACCGGTATTATAAACATCCCAACAAACGGTATAATAGCTAGACATAACCAAACAGTTCATTCCAGAGATCTTCGTGTTGGAGATCAAATCAAAGTGTTCACTGATACTCTACCGTCTATGAATCCCGGGTTTGAGATTGACGGATATATTATCATTCACGAGAGATAAAGTGGGGGATTGTTATGAACATTATTTATAAAACTGTTATAGCTTTGAAAGAAGATATACAGGAAGATAAATTAATCCGAATAAGAAAGCTTATAAAAAAGCAATTTGTTAACAATGCGGGCAGCGTTCTGAACAAGAAAATTGATGATAGTTCACGCTTAGAGTTTGAAGGCGAAGAGAATGATTATTGGTGTTTACAAGTAGGCATGTCGCAGATTCGCAAGACGGAAGAGCTTATGGATTACATTACAGAGATTAACTGGTTTGATGATAGCAATCCCGGAAAATAACTAGCAATGTGTAGGAGGAAAGAGAAATGAAAAAATTCTTTAAAATGGCAATCTTCATGACACTTATCTTTGTGTTTTTAGCACAAACGATTACTGTTTATGCAAGAATGGGCGGTATGGGCTTTTTCGGTGGCATAAGCCAAGGTGTTCGCCTTCCGAAAACTACAGAGACGATTATCGCAAATGCGGCAGGAAGAGGTACTGCGGCACAGGTTACTACTCTTCAATATAAAGAAGTAGTATTCCTTACCGGAACTCCGACGACGTTTGTCGGTACGATTGAGGTGCGTCATGGTCAAATTCCTGCGGGGCAGAATTTTGGAACTTTTCAAGAAACGTATACAATCAGACCAAGCTCGTTAACTAATCCAAGCGATGCAATAATCAACAGGCAAATCGTTTTTAACGTTAATTTCCGTGTGCATGGGTCTCAGATTATAAAGGACTATCAAGTTGCAAGATGGACAGAAACTATAACAGTCGGCGGAACAACTTTCACGCTTGACCCGTTACAGTCACATTTTGGGCTTTCAATAATTATGGATAATGCACCCGGCGTAACATATTATAAAGGGAATGTATCACAAAGATCGGTTTATGTAATGGGAAGCGGCGAGAATTCAAGCGTTGTTATAAACGAGACTATATCTGCATTTTATGGATATAATTCAGCATGGTCAGCAACGGAAACTCATAGGGTAAACGGTACTGTTATAACTGATGGTTGGCAAATGACATATCAAGTCCGCCCAAGCGTATCTGTTAATAAAGAGCTGCAATATTCACGCAACGAACCTCAAGCGATAAGTTTTGCCGGTAACTACAGGGAACTGCTGCAAAGCCAAAGCGGGCTTAGATATGACATAATATCACAGCCTCGGCAATTTCATAATGTTCCAAGAAGCGGCGGGGTTTCAATTGCATCACATAATTCCTTTGAACAGCTTCCTGCGCCGAACGTTGAATTTTTAAGAGGACATCCCGCACAGTCTGATATTGAAAGATTGTTCGCAATGAATATTGTAAGGGGTGAACCAAGACATTTCAGACCTGAACAAGCGATAACAAGAGGTCAGTTTGTTGCCGCTGTTTCAAGAGCTATTAAGCTTCCGATAGAACAGCCGCAGCAGCCGGTTAGAGGCCGAGGCGCACCATCGCTTAATATCGTATTCCCGGATGTTCAACCAAACAGACCGGAATATCAGTATATTATGGCAGCATACAGAGCAGGGCTTGCCGTCGGGCGAACCGGCGGAAATTTCTTTGCTGATTCAACAATCGAACGGCAAGAAGCAATCGTTATCCTTCTTAGGACTTTAGGGCTTGAAAATCTAGCTCTTGATCCAACGCCGCAAACAGTTTTCACTGATGATGCGCAAGTTGCATCATGGGCAAGAAGGGAGCTTGCGGCGGCGGAGCGAATCGGTCTTATAACTGCCGATGAAAACGGAAGAATTCATCCTAGAACAGTTGTTTCAAACGCTGAAGCGGCAGCGCTCATAAATAGGCTTATTGAATACATGAGAGTTGATCTTGCAAGAGATTATGTTAACATTGTAAATTTTGGAGATTAATATAAACATTGTATGGTAAAAACAGCAGTAGGCATCGGATGCTTACTGCTGTTTTTTATTGGTATTATATCGTCTTAGGCGGTCTTGGACCTAAAAACTGAAAATAGTCAGTTTTTATCATCCCGTTAAACAGCTTGCGTTTAGCATCTGCTCTTTTTTCATATAACCGTTCAAATTCTTCGTATGAAGTTAGCACATAAACTGACCAAGTATCATCTGCGCTCATCGTTTTACCGATTTGCCTATAAAGTGCTTCGACCGTAACCGCCTTACCGATACGTTCGCCATAAGGCGGGTTACAAATTGCAATGCCGTAATTTCCGGGCAGGGTTACATCTTTAAGATCCTTTACATCAAAGGTTATACAGTCTGCAACGCCTGCTCTTTTTGCATTATGCATTGCTAAGACGCCTGCTCTTCCGTCGATATCTGAGCCATAAATTTGAATTTTTGTACTCTTGTCGATAGAGTCCTTTGCCTTTTCACGAGCTGTTTTCCAGATGTTTTTATCAATTTGATCCCATGTTTCTGAGACAAATCTTCGCTTAATTCCCGGGGCAATATTTCTTGCCATAAGTGCCGCTTCAATAGGGATAGTCCCCGAACCGCACATTGGGTCAAGTAAAATTCGATCTTTTCTAAAATAGCTGAGTTCAATAAGTGCCGCCGCAAGCGTTTCTTTAATTGGTGCCTCGGCGTGATGTTCACGATAACCTCGCTTGTGAAGACCGGGACCTGTTGTGTCAATCGTCAGCGTGACTTTATCTCTTAAAAGCCCAACTTGGATTTTATATTCCGGGCCGGTTTCTTCAAACCAGTCCACATGATATGTCTTTTTAAGCCGTTCGACAACAGCTTTTTTAACAATCGCCTGGCAGTCTGAAACGCTGAAAAGCTTCGACTTAACAGACTTCCCTGTAACCGTGAACTTTGCATCCTTTGTAATCCATTTCTCCCAGGCTAACGCTTTTGTGCCCTCAAAAAGTTCATCAAAAGTAAGTGCAGTGAACTCCCCAACATTTAACAGAACACGGTCTGCACAGCGAAGCCAAAGATTAGCTTCGGCTATAGCCGCCAAATCTCCTGAAAAATCAATGCGTCCGTCAGAAACAGATGTTATTTCATAGCCTAGTTTTGTTACTTCTCGTTTAACGCTTGCTTCCAACCCAAAGGTTGACGTTGCAATATAGTTTAATTTTTCCATTTTCTATCCAATCTCACTAACATCAATATATTTGTGACCAAAATTTTCAATAAACTCTTTACGCCCTTTAAGGTTGTCGCCGAGAAGCGTATCAAACATCTCTTGCGTACTAGCCGCATCATCCGGCAAAACCTGTACAAGTTTACGAGTTTTGGGGTTCATTGTCGTCTGCCACATCATTTCCGGTTCGTTTTCGCCAAGGCCTTTTGAACGCTGTATTTTGTACTTGCCTTTAAGTTTTGACACTATCGAATTTTTTTCGCTGTCGCTGTAAGCAAAAAATGTTTCTTTGCCTGATGTAATTTCATAAAGCGGTGACTCAGCTATGAACACTTTCTTTTTTTCAATAAGCGAAGGCACAAGGCGGTAAAGCATTGTAAGAATCAGCGTTCTTATTTGAAAGCCGTCAACATCCGCATCTGTACAAATAATTACTTTGCTCCAACGCAAATTGTTTATATCAAAGGAGTTAAGCTCTTTTTGCTGACGTGACCTAACTTCAACACCGCATCCCAAAACTTTTAAAAGGTCTGTTATTATTTCGTTTTGAAAAATTTTATCGTAGTCGGCTTTAAGGCAGTTAAGAATTTTGCCTCGGACGGGTATAATTGCCTGAAACTCAGCATCTCTGCCCATTTTGCATGAACCAAGAGCAGAATCCCCCTCTACGATATAAATTTCCCGCCGATTAATATCTTTACTGCGGCAGTTTACAAATTTTTCAATGCGGTTATTAATGTCGATTGTTCCTGTCAATTTTTTCTTAATATTGATCCGTGTTTTTTCCGCTGTTTCACGGCTTCGGCGATTAACAAGGATCTGTGCCGCTATTTTATCCGCTTCAGCTTTGTTTTCAATAAAGTAAATTTCAAGTCTTTTGCGCAAAAATTCTGTCATAGAATCTTGAATAAACTTGTTTGTAATAGATTTTTTCGTTTGATTTTCATAGCTTGTAACAGTTGAAAACGAGTTTGAAATCAAAACAAGGCTATCCTCAATATCCGCATATGTAATCTTTTTTTCGTCCTTTTTGTATAACCCGCCGTTTTTTAAATAACTGTCTATCGCACCGACAAAGGCAGAGCGAACGGCTTTATCCGGCGAACCGCCGTATTCCAAAAAGCTTGAATTATGGTAATATTCGGTTGCACATTCATAGTTTGAAAAGCAAAATGCAAGCGACATTTTAAATTTATATTCAGGCTTGTCTTCCCTATCACGACCTCTTGCTTCATGTGTAAAAAAAGCAGGGACTGTTAAAGATTTTTCGCCGGCAAGTTCATTTATGTAGTCCATAATCCCATTTTGATAGCTAAATTCGTATTTTTCTTTGCTTTCTTCATCATAAAGAGTAAAGAGCAGCCCGGCATTTACAATTGCTTGTCTTTTAAGAACATCCATAAAGTAGCTGAGAGATATAGCGTTATCAGTAAAAACATCTTTATCCGGTCGCCATTTAATAGTAGTGCCTGTTTTACGATTGTCGGTGGGTGTTTTTTTCATTCCTCCGACATTTTCACCTTTTTCAAAACGCAATAAATGTTCAAATCCGTCTCTTATAACCGAGACATCCATAAATTCTGATGAATATTGAGTTGCACAAAGCCCCAAACCATTAAGCCCTAAGCTGAAGGAATAATTTTCTTCTTCGTTATTGGCAAACTTGCCTCCGGCATATAGCTCGCAAAAAACAAGTTCCCAGTTGTACCTGCCTTCGGCCTCATTATAATCGCACGGGATTCCCCTAGCGTAATCTTTTATTGTTATCGAATTATCAAAATGACGAATTATTTCGATTTTGCTTCCGAACCCTTCACGAGCTTCATCAATACTGTTTGATAAAATCTCAAAAAAAGAATGCTGGCATCCTTCAATTCCATCTGAACCAAATATAACAGAAGGGCGCTTTCGCACCCTGTCTGCTCCCTTTAGTGAGGTAATGCTTTCGTTATCATAAATTTTTCTGGTCTTCATTAATATCCTCTAAAACTTTCCAAAATCTTGTTTATCATATATGTGGCTAAAGTCCGGTGCGGCGGCTTTCGACCCTTTAATCCCTGTGTTATTATTTGAACTGCCGTTAATCACCGCTTTTTGAGTTGTATCCAAGGGTTTCGCCGGAATTGGTTTTGCTGTAGCGGAAACAGGCTTTGGCACAGTCGATACCGCAGCAGGAGCATCATTCGTAGAACCGTCAGAGACTATATGCGAATCCAAATCAGCATGTATTTCTTTTAAAAGTGCTTCATGTGAAGCCGGAACGCTATTTTTTGCAACAGAAAATTCATCTGACGATTTTGTTTGCGGCAGGTCAGTTTCTTTTATCACTGCCGTAACAGGTGCTTCTTTTTTAATTGGTGTAATAGGCTTAGGAATGTCTTGTTTCGGTTGTATCGGTGGTGTATTAACATTCGGGCGTGCAATCGGTTTTGGCGGCTGTGAATGTGCTGTTGCTCTTTTAGTAGGTTCAACCTTAGGGCTCTTAGCTAAATTCACGATATCAATCTCTTTTGTTTCATGTTGCAATGATTTCCTTGCAGCATCTTTCCTAATTTTAACCGAGGACATCATTCTCTTAAATATTTCAGTTTGAGAATTAAGTGATTCGGCGGCGATGGCTGTCCTTTCTGATACTGTTGAGTTATTTTTTGCAATTTCAGAAATTTTCTCAACGCCAACGGAAATTTGTTTTACAGCAGATTCCTGCCCTTCTGAAGAAGCGGCGACACCGTTTATTAGCGTCGATATTTCAATAACTTGCTCAATTATTTCGCTAAGAGTGCTTGCGGTTTGATTGGCAATTTTTGTTCCTTCTGCTGCTTTTTCAATAGAACCAGCAATAAGATTTCCTGTTTCTTTTGCAGCATTTTGGCTTCTGTTTGCAAGATTTCTTACCTCTTCTGCGACTACAGCAAAGCCTTTTCCGTGCTGACCTGCCCTAGCGGCTTCAACAGCGGCGTTAAGCGCAAGTAAATTAGTTTGAAAAGCTATATCGTCAATAACTTTGATAACCTTAGAAATACTTGATGCGGCGACGTTAATATCTTCAATTGCCTTTTGCATCTCTTTAAGCTCAACCTCGCCAAGGGCAGCTTTTTCCTGTGTTTTTTGCGTTAAATTGTTTGCTGTTGCGGCAGTTTTAGAATTTTCATGGGCATGAGCACCTATATCAGCAAGGTTTTGAATAAGAGCATCAACCTCAGTCCCCTGTTGGGAAGAACCTTCTTCAAGCGCACGGCTTGAACTAGCGATATCATGTGCGTTTCCATACATACTGTCCGCAGAGCTGCTTATTTCCGCCAAAAGTTCATTTACAATATTTGCAAATGAATTTATTGATGTTTTAATAACCTCATAGTCACCGGCAAAATTGTCTGTAATTTCGGCAGTGAAGTTTTTGTTGCTAAGTTCGCCCAGGACTCTGGTTATTTCTTTCAGATAGGCGTTGTTTTGCCCCATGTGACTTTCAATAGATTTCTTTAAGTTTCCAAAATCACCTTTGTAATTGCGAGCAAGAGATGAATGCATATTTCCTTCTGACATTTTTTCAAACAAATCGGTTACATCTTGAATAGGCAGCATAAATTCTTCAACGAGCAAATTAACGCTGCTTGCTAAATCTGCCCAGCTTCCTTGGTATTTAGACGTATCAATACGCACGCCGAGCTTACCGGAGCTTACTGATTCCAAAAGATTATTTATATCGCTTTTAATTTCTAATACATCACGTTTTAAGATCGCAAATGAATCATTTATAGATCTATCGGGAAATTTTCCAACTTCTATATTGAAATTACCCTTTGCATATGAATTTAAACATCTTGTTATTTCAGGAGCGTCAATGTCTAAAGCAGGATTAGTCTCAACATTTTTAACTTCGCTTACAACTTCAATGCTATCCGACAGATGTTTAAATTTATGCTCAACTCCTCCTGCTACCAAAGAGCCAAGTGCAAAAATTATAGTCGTCATTACTATGAGCATTATAAGAGCTAAAATGGAAGAAGTTATGATATATACAATAATCCCCGCTAAAAGTGTTAAAAAAGAAAGCCCCGCAAAAACTTTAATAAGTTGTGATTTCAGGTTTTGACCCGTATTTTCTATATTGTTATCCCCTATATTTCTCATATATAGCCCGCTCCTTGATTAGAGTGTGTCGTCGATTTTTTCAATTATACTTTATTATACTCAAACTTACAAGTTTAATTAATGAGGTCTCTAGGGTGTGTTGCCACTACCCTTGCAATACAATGTACAACACGCCTGAA
>WRBF01000007.1 GCA_009784685.1 Defluviitaleaceae bacterium
TCTTTTCGTGGCAGGAATAAAAATTTCCGACTCAAAACTCTCCGACCTGAAACCGCTAAAAATTCGTTTATTCGAAATTTGAGGTTGCAGGTTGTACTAGCCGTACACCAAAACCGAAAATAATTCAGTACTTTTGCCTACGGCAAAAGCGGCTACGCCGTCGGACTTCCTTCCGATACATGAAGAAGCGAATTTTTAGCAGTTTCAGGCGTGTTGTACATTGTATTGCAAGGGTAGGGTAACAAGGGGAGTAGGGGAGTCACTAAAGACTCCCCTTTCTCAATTTAAATTATTGTGCCTCAATAAATCGTTGCAAAATAGCTGCAAATTCTGCCCGGGTAACAGTTCCATTCGGAGCGATCGTTGTTAATGTACGCCCTGTTATAAGACCGTTTGCATTTGCCCATTTCATAGCCTCTTGCGCCCAAGGCGATATGCTGTCTGAATCGGTAAAGTCTGGTGCTAATGAGCTGTCAAAGGCGACTTCGTCTATAAATTGCGCATAGTTTTGCAGTATCACAGCGATTTGCTCACGAGTTACATTGTCATTTGACCCGAAAATGCCATTTCCATAGCCGCCTACAATGTCGTTTGTGCTAGCCCATGCGACTGCTGACGAATACCATCGGTCGCTTGCTACATCATTGAAATTGCTGCTATTATTTGTAACAAGCGGAGAGCCTTCAAGCCTCCACAATATAGTGACAAGCATAGCACGGGTAAGGTTCATATCAGGTGAGAATTGTCCTGCACCGGTACCGTTCATCAAGTCGTTCGTAAACATAAATCTGACTGAATCATAGAACCAGTCGGCTTCATTCACATCAGTGAATGGTTTTGACCAAGACACGTCATTAGAATTTACCGGAAATTCAGCGAGTGGAACTGCAATATCAGGCATATCAATGAAGAATAAGGAGAAATAGTTGGTTGTGAAAACAAATCCTTCGAGATCACTATTGTATCTTGCGCCTGCGATCTCTCTGATTGTGTTATCAGTGGTCAGATTGAATACAGAGAGTAAGCTTGCATCCTCTCCTTCTATCAGCGTGTACGGTAGAATCACTGTGACAAGCCCGTATCCGAAATCTGAAATGCGGTCACTGCCTGCCGTAATTGTAAGTTGGAATAAGGTGTTTTCACCCACGATATCCCTTTGAGCCTCGGATAACTCATCTGCCGTCAGACTTCTTATGTCAAACACCACGTTCTCATTCTCTCCGCTTTGCGCCACAATGCTTGTGAGTGCTGTGCTGTCGAAGGTCAGTGTTGCTATGCCGCTTTGTATCGTCAATACTACATCAGAGTTGTTGGCAATGTAGCCCAATGCGCTTCTTGGGATTGTCATTGATACGGATGCGGCATCAACTTTCTCAATATTCAGCCTGACTTCTCCTATCGCATCCTCGTTTTCATTTTCGAGCTCTTGTAAGACTTGCCCAAGAGCATCTGTTATTTGTGCTGTTAGAACTGATGCTGTAGCGTGCCTTCCTCTGATCTGTGGTGTTAAATTAATAATGGTGCTGACATCAGGGGTGATGATTGTTACGCCACCGCCGGATACTGCTGCGCTTACCAATGCATCTATCGCTTCACGCAAGGCATTTGCAGCTGCATCAATATCAGATTGCGGGACTACTGTTCTGTTGACTTCTCGCCTCGCCGCCGCTAAAGCTGTTTGCATTACCGCCCAAGAAGCAGGTGTGTAGTCTGCTTGGTTTAGCTCTTCTGCCCGTGCAATTTCTGACCTTAAAGCAGATCTGTTTGCTCCGAAGCTGCCTGTTCCCCAAGATGTAAGATCTACTCCCAGATCGTATGTGTACAGCCAATGAAGAACATCGCCATCTTGAAGTTCATACAAAGATGATGAAAAGTCGGGGAATATGCCATTAACAACATACATCCAGCCCGATAGCGGTCCGCCGTCAAATTCGCCCCAGTTATTTATAGCTTCTACATACATTCCTGCCCAAACAGCATGACCTGATGAGCGTACTTGTAAGCCGAGCTCATTTCTACGCAGAATACTGTAAGCTGTTTCTCCTGCATCTATATCAACATATCTGCCGGTTAAAAATTGCGTTGGGTCGCCAGATCTTGCATTTGGATTTTGTACACTAATGAAGATACGAGGTGGCGTTGGTTGTGTTCCGCCTCCGCCTCCCGTTAAAACCAAAGCATTTGTAGCTGCCGTTAGATTATTTGACGCTTCATTTACTGCATTTTGTGTTGAGTTAGCATCGTCACGAACTTCTGTTGCCGTTGAAAGTGCTGTTTGCATGTTTCTCCAGCTTGCTGTTGTGTAATTTGCTTGAACACGCATTTCTGCCGCCGCAATTGCGGTGTTAAGTGCAGTTAAATCAGCATGGCGCATAAGGGCGTTTAATGCAAAGCTAAGAGCTCCAACTGCCGCATCAACTTCCAATTGTGTTGAATTGTTGTTATCAAATATCAACCTTGCATATGAAAGTGCTTCTTGCATAGATGCCCATGAATTTGGAGTATAGTTAGATTCTATGCGCTCGTCTGCCGCCGCTATAGCCGCATTAAGTGCTGTTCTATCAACCTCAATCTGGCCAGGTGCAAATGCATCAGCCATATTATACAGCGGCAGCATGCCTTCTGTAAAACGCCAATATGCAACAAGAGCATAGACAGCCTGTTCTGTTGCCATTTGATCAACATTGCCTCCTAAAGGATGTATAAATCCGCCTGTTTCTTCATCGAAAAATCTTAAAATAGTTGTAACAGGGTTGCCGTTTGGCATAATAAACCGCTCATCAAGCTGAGGGTCTATTCCCAAATCTGTAAGAGCAACAACTACTTGTGCTGCACTTTGGACGTTATCAGCCACTGTTCCAAAAACTGAAGAATTCCAACCGCCGTTATCAAGCTGGGTTCTTGAAAGCTCAGCTAACGCTCTTTGAATAGCATCTTCAACGCCGGGAAAATCTCGATGAGGTGCAAGTGCCTGTATTGCCATAGATGTCATATCCGGATCAGCTGCTATGCCGGGGCTATGACCGGGACTATGATTGTTTAAATTCCAACCGCCGTTGTTCAACTGAACAGCCAAAACCCATTGGATACGCTCTGTAATAGTAATTGGATTTGATGTGGTCGTGCCTCCAACCCATGTTCTGTCAGAAATCTCATAAGGTGCGTCCCAACCACGGGAATTTAATGCAATCAAATTCCATATCGGACCGTTTATGCCTTGCATTTCTCCCCACATTTGATTGCTGGTGGCGTTGGTGCGTTGACCAAATTGTGCTATTAGGTCAAAAGTTACTCCGTTGTGGGTAAAGTTTGATGCATCAATACCCAGTGATGTTAAAGCTGCCACAAGCCTAGAATTTTCAGTAGATTGCACTTGATGACCAAGCCTTACTTCATATCGACCTATCGCCGGATTATACACACGATTAAGCGGGAATTGTCCGCCGCCGTTTGCTGTGCTGTTAGGATCAGTAACTATGCCTACATTTGTAAGGCGTTCGCCAATTTGATGAATATATGCTTCAAAGTATCCATACGGCACATCAAACCCGGAACGAGCCAACGCAAGCACTGCCCATTCTCCGCCGACAGAGCCAAATTGCGGTGCGGATATAGCTGAGACTATCCTGCTAAGACCTCGGTTCATAACTTCTTCCCAGTCCGGTTCTTGCGGCGCAAGTCTCTCGTCTAGGAGAGTAATCACCGGAAGCGCACCAAATGAATACGGTCCAACCCCCACTGCCTGCATGTTTGCACCTACACCACCAAGCGGGATGTTGCGGTGTGCACCAATGTTCGATCCCATTGAACCCGCACGAATGCGACCTTCCAATACGCCTGTTGATTCATCGGTTAATGTATACTGCACTGTAAACGTGCTTATTAAAGTTTGATATTGTAAGTTAGCCCTATTACTTTCGATAAACCCATCTGTGGTGTAATACCTAATTGCCGACCTTAGACTTGTACCGAACCCCGGGTTGTAAATTCCAGCAAGCTTCTCAATTGGTTCTGTAATGCCTCTAATGGTTATTTGGGCTGTGTCTCCCACTTCAAAATCTTCATAGGGTCTTGTCATGTTCAAAACCGTAACTTCAACGCCACGTGCCCTAATCACATGAAAATTCCGCATTTCACCATCTGAAACCTCAACAATATTACGTCCATCTCTAAGCTGTGCGGTAAAGCTGCCGTCACTGTTTGGATTAACTGTTGTCCATCCAATGCCCGGAGTACGAACTCTTACTGAGCTTCCACTCTGCGGAGCAAAGCTTAGTTCGCCGTAACCGGCACTCTTATCGAAATAAAAAGTATCAAAATCGTTGCGCCACTCAGAAAGGCCGGTGTTAATGCTTCCCATACCGCCTACATAAATCGGTATATACAGCACATTGCGTTCATCTATTGCTGCATATGTTCTGGTTTGACCGCTGCGTACATATTCCAATGCCCCGAAAGTTATCCTAATGATGCTTAGCCCATATCCAGTAGCCGTTATTGCAAACCGTTCACGTCCAGGGACACCTATGCGGTCAACTGTAACGTTATTGCCTTCAACTACTTCGGCTCTAAACTCCGGCTCGATGAAATAATTTTCTGTAAAACCATGCATGGCTTGCCATACACGGAACGTATCAAGATTAAATGTTCCTCCCATTCTAAGGTTTACAGCACCTGTGTTATTAAGGTTTGTCAAGATATTTCTGTCATCCCAAGCTGTGCTGCTGCTTCCGCTCCAGGAATGTGTCAAGGGTAGTTCTACATCTATTATTGTTCCATGTGAGCCTACTCTAATAAACTGTGCTCTCTTTGCGGTTTGACCGGGTATGTATACTTCAACATGTAAATCTGTGTTAACGGGCATTCTCGCTCGCCATATATCCCTTCCGGGTGCGTCTTCAGTGCGCTCATAATCAAGGATCATCTGGAAGCTCTCAAAAGCCGTAAAATGAATGTTTCCGGCGATACCCTTGCGGAATACACCGACAGTTGCGCCTTCCGGAACGCTGATAAAGGTTATGTCATATCCGTATGGAATCAGCGCATCTATTGCTGCAATAAGCCTTGCTGTTGCATTGTTAACATCTGCCTGTGCTGCCACAGGGCTTAACATTTGTGCAGCAGCAAGAGCTGTTTGCATAAATGCCCAGCTTGCATGCGTATAGTCGGATTCGCTTAAGGCTTTAGCATTTGCTATTGCCTCATCTAAGACTTCTTTGTCCGCTACAGGAATATCTGATACATCAAGATTTCTTACTTCAGCGAAGTGTCGTCTAAAAGCCTCAAGTTCAAACCCACCGGTGGTGTTGTCACGCACATAAGCTACAGGTTGGTGGGTCCATCCTGTCCAAGTAGGATTAAACATTGAGTTCGCATTGGTTTGGTTATTGCTAAAATTTGGTGCGGTATCACCGTGGAATATTAAATACCTCAGCGATGGTGTGTTTTGAAAAAATGAAAATGATATACTGCTTGGACCAACAGTTTCAACGTTACCAACCCAAGTTATTCTTTCAAGCGAAGGGTTATTCGAAAAGCCGCCTGTAGCGTTCCTTCCGGCCGGCATTATTATAGATTCAAGCTGCGACCACTGGGTAATAATTGGCACAGCCCCTCCGGTAAGACCGGATAAATCCAGTTCAACCAAATAAGGACCAAGAGGAACTCTTATATTGGCACCCCAATTGAAAAAGCCTCCTGATCCGGTTGGCAAGACTCCTGTTACTCTTAATCTTTCAACTACAGAATAGTCATAATCTCCATACGTCTGTCCAAATTCCTCAACTAAAATTGCGTTAATTCTTGTGATAAAATCTAAAGGATTTTCAGGGGAATGAATCTCAAACCAAAAATTCTCCGGTAGATTTGTTTCCGGAACATATTCTCCCTGCAAGGTCAAAAGAGCGTTTGTCACTTGCTCCGTCGTTGCTAATGGATTGATGATTACATCCAAAGCTGCTTGTTTTGAGTCAAGAGTTGCACCGGGTATAAACAAGCTGCGTATTAGATCGGTTTTATTCGTATGGTGGTAGATTGGCTCAACCCATCCGGATGGCACGCCAAGGTCGGATCCATGCCCGTACACGGTGAACTGCCATCTGATTACATCACCATTTTTTAGATCCCATGACCCGGCACCGGCATCAATAACAACGTGATTAACCGTTATCTTCCAGCCTGACGAGCTTGTAAAGTCGAATTCCCCAAGGTTTCCACCCTCAACCGCATCATTCCATTGGAAGATGTCTACCCATGGAGTCCTGTTTGCAAGATAGCTAGGAAGATTTACAAAACCTTTGTTAACGCCATGCAGACTAGATAAATAAAACCCAGAAAGTCCATCGGTCAGTTCCAATAGGTTAGTATCAGCGTTCCAAGTTGTTGACAAAGCATTGGCACGTATACCGACCTGGTTTAATGCCTCAACTGTGGCATGTGCCGCAGTCAGTCCTAAGGGCAGCGTTATAGCCGTTGGTTCAACATAAAATCCATGACCAAGATTATAGCCTTCAAAGGTAATGAAGACAGTAATCGTTTCCTCTGATAACGGAAGTATCTGCGCTTCAAGAGGCTCAGCATTGATTTCGCCTTCTTCTAAGCCTTCGTCGCTTTCATCCTCGTACTCACCATTTTCTTCCGTTATTTCTTTGTCGTAATCATTTCCCGTAAAATCTTTGTCTGTCTCATCTTCCGAGCCGGAGTTTTCAATTTCATAGCTGACATCATATGTAGGTGTATCGTTGTAATCCGCAAGCACAGGCGTAGGAACAATCCCAATAACCATAGTAAATGTCAGTAACATAGCAAGTAAGCGCATACTTATTTTTCTTTTTTTCAAAATTAAGCTCCCTTCTCTTCGCTGTGACTTTTTTGTCACAGTCCAATTAGATTTTTTGCTTGCATCAATGTTGATTGCTTTTCTATGGCACCTCCTTCTCAAGCAGATTCCCGGGAAATAAAAAAACACGCTTTGTCAAAAATAACGAAGCGTGTAAAATGCATATATGCACTAAATACAAAAAAACATTGCTCCGTCCGGGGAAGCTAATGATGTATCACAGCGTATCTGACTTATCGATAATGGTACAAACCACACCGCTTCACAGTGACCCGCTCGTAGGGACTTTCACCCTGTTCCGCATCCACACTAAAGCTCAAAAGCTCGTTTTAGTGAGTGATACAATCTATCTGCTCTGTTGGTAGTATATGTTATGTTTTTGATATTGTCAAGGGAACTTACTGATACAAATTTCTCTTAAGATTTATATGCCAAAAAGGTTCTCGTTGTACCTTTATTGGTACTTCAAGAACCTTTTGACGAAATATAATTGACGATAAGTCATTTGTAATATTCCTTATCCAAAAAATGGAATTTTTTCAGTTTTTAAGGCAAAGAATATTATTGCTTATCAAATGCGGCATTAAATGCGTAGAGGTTTTTGCTGTCCATTTTTTCTCTTGCGATATTAACAGCTTCACCGAAACGTTGGAAATGCACTATTTCTCGTTCTCTTAAAAAAATGATAGGATCACGAACATCCGGATCGTCAACCATTCGCAAAATGTTATCGTATACTACACGAGCTTTTTGTTCTGCTGCCATATCCTCAACAAGGTCTGCAATTACATCTCCTTTAGATTGAATACCTGCTGCACTCCAGGGTGTTCCTGATGCCGCTGTTGGATAAATTCCGGTTGTATGGTCAACGAAGTAGTCTTCATATCCGCCAGCTTTTATTTCGTCTACCGTAAGGTTGCGGGTTAGTTGATGCACTATTGTCCCAATCATTTCTAAATGACCAAGTTCTTCTGTTCCTATATCAGTTAAAATCGCACGCAGCTCTGGATATGGCATAACAAAACGTTGACTTAGATATCGTAACGATGCACCTAATTCACCGTCTGGTCCGCCGTACTGCGACATAATAAATTTAGCATACTGTGGATTAGGATTTTTAATTTTCACAGGGTATTGCAGCTTTTTTTCATAAACAAACATAAATTTTTGCCTCCTATTCCCATGGCCAAGGGTCAAAGACCCAGTTGTCGTAGCCCGGACGTTCTGATTCGATTCGATGCTCTTCTTTTAGCTGTCTGCTTTTTTCGCTGTATTCACGGTAATATTCAAGAGCTTCGGTGTCGTGTGGGTGGGTATCAAGATATAACTTTAGCTCAAGGCAGACGAAGTCGATTTTCATTTTTTCTGTCATAAGATTGTTTTGAAGTGGTTCTGTTATTGTGAAATCTTTAAACGGCAGATCAAGCTCCGGGAACAGAGTTCCCCTTATTATTGCGTCATCATCAGAATAGCGGTCTGTAAAATGCTGTGGCGGAACATATGGAAACGCTATCGGAAGTTCGCCAACTTCTTTGTGCTCATGTCTTATAGGTTGTATTTGTTCGTTGTGCATCAGAAAAACCTCCTTGCTTTTGTAAAACATACTATGATTTTACAGCGTAAAGTGTGAGTTTTAAAAGGGAGACAAAATTACAAGTTTTTTCAAAAAAATCATTGCATTATGTTATATATTGTGATAGACTTGTCGGTGTGGTTAAACACAAGCAACACGGACGTTCCTCTTGCGCTTTCGCTATGAACGTCTATGAAGGAAGGAGGAAATGCTATGAATCAAATTATTAAGGATCTTGAAAAAGAGCAAATCAAGAGCGAAATAACCCCTTTTAATATCGGCGACACAATTCGTGTTCACAACAAGATAGTGGAAGGTACGAGAGAAAGAATTCAAGTATTTGAAGGAACAGTGATTAAGCGCCAAAATGGCGGAATCCGTGAAACATTCACACTTAGAAGACTTTCATACGGTGTTGGTGTTGAAAAAACCTGGCCGCTTAACTCGCCTCGTATTGAAAAAATCGAAGTTGTAAGGAGAGGCGTTGTTAGAAGAGCGAAGCTTTATTACTTGCGTGATAGAATCGGCAAGAAAGCTAAAGTTAAAGAAGTTCTTATGAGAAAAAAAGCTTAGTTGATTCCGAGGCTGTCTTGTGAAAAGTGAGGCAGCCTTTTTAATTTACAGCACGTATTTATAAGGTGAGGGTGAGATAATGTTAATTCAATGGTATCCCGGACACATGGCAAAGGCAAAGCGATTGATACTTGAAAATATCTCCCTTGTTGATGTGGTTATTGAGCTTTTAGACGCTCGAATCCCACTAAGCAGCAAAAACCCTGATATTGATAGTCTAGCCGGTAATAAACATCGTATTTTGGCACTTAATAAATCAGATTTAGCAGATCCAAAAATTACTGTAATGTGGAAAGAATATTTTACCGAAAAGGGCTTGTCTGTAATTTTAGTTAATTCGTCAAAAGGTTCTGGAGTTAAGGAAGTAATTGCTAAATCACGAGAGCTTATGCAAGAAAAAATAGAGAACAATAAGGGGCGAGGTCGAATTTTTACGCCTATTCGAGTTGTTGTTGTTGGCATACCAAATGTTGGAAAGTCAACATTCATAAACAAGCTTGCAGGTGGAAGTCCTGCAAAAACAGGCGACAGACCCGGTGTTACGAAAGGTAAGCAGTGGATAAAAGCGTTGAAAGATTTTGATATTTTAGATACTCCGGGAATTCTTTGGCCTAAATTTGATGATGTTCAAACAGGACTTAATTTGGCATTTACAGGCGCTGTAAAAGATGATATTATGGACATGTATTCTCTTTCTGTTGAATTGATAAAGACTTTATGCGAAATTTCACCGGAAAAACTTATCGAAAGATATAAAATCGAACTGAATCCGGGCGACGACCCAGAAGAAATCCTGCATCGGATAGGAAAGGCAAGAGGTTTTGTTAAAAAAGGTTCCGAAATTGACTTAAACAGAACAGCAGAAATACTGCTTGATGAATTTAGAGGGATCAAGCTAGGCTGTATTTCTTTGGAAAGACCTCCTAGTGAATAATTAAATTTCTTTGAGCAACAATATCCCTATATATTTTTTAGGGGGATAAAACATGTTCAAAAATTTTAGAACACTCATGGTCAAATTGACTTTACTTACTGTCACTATAAGCTTTTATAACGTTCCATGTTCTTTTACATGTGAAGCGAATGATGCTAAAGAGGCTCTTAAGCCTTTGGAAAACACCAAAAGCCCGCTTGATTCAGTTCCTGATATAGATTACTGTACAGTTGAGCCTAATGAAATGGGTACGATAATGATACTGATGTATCACGGGCTTGTAAAATCAAAGCCGCATGTTTCATATCAGCGTACTGCTGATGATTTTAAAATGGATTTGAAAAACTTATACGAAGCTGGCTATCGCCTTGTTTCGCTTAATGATATTATTGATAATGATATAAAGGTTTCTGTCGGCTATTCTCCTGTTGCATTCGTTTTTGATGATGGTCTAAGCTCTACATTTTCACTTGAAAGTGATGTTAATGGAAACCTTGTTCCAAAAGAAGGCTGCGCCGTTGATATTTTGCAGAAATTTGCAGCGGAATATCCTGACTTTGGCAATGCCGCAACCTTTGCGATAATCGGTGTGGATGAGCCGTTTAAAGGTGCAGGTACTGTTCAAGAAAGACTTAAATATCTAATCGATAACGGATATGATATCGCAAATCATACGTACTCACATAAGAACCTAAGAAGCCTTGATGCATATCCTTTGCAGCAGGAAATTGGCAAACAGCATAACAACTTAAAAGAACTTTTGCCTGATGATTACGTAGTCAGAAGTATTGTATACCCATATGGTCAACGCCCAAAATCTGCGCTTAGGGCTTTTGCTATTAAAGGTCTTTGCGATGGGATAGAATATAACTATGATATAGCACTGCGTGAAGGTCAAAGCGGTTCATCTGCGACGCCGGGGCATGTTGAATTCGACCCGCTTAATGCACCAAGGGTAAGAGCGTCAGAAAATGAGGAAACTGATTTGGGGTGGTGTCTTGAATACTACAAAAATAACCCCCAAAAAAGATATGTCTCTGATGGCGATCCTGATACAGTTTCGGTTCCAAAAGGATATGCTGATAAAATAAACCTTGAAGATCCAAGGCTATTTGGGAAAGAAGTTATTATATATTAAATATTAAACAAGAACTCAATTGGGGTGTGTAAAATGTCATCAATTGGATTTGATAATGACAAATATCTTGTAACACAATCAATGTATATTAATAAAAGAATCGAAGAGTTTGGCGGCAAGCTTTATCTTGAGTTTGGCGGCAAACTCTTTGATGACCACCACGCATCTAGAGTTTTGCCCGGGTTCAGACCGGACAGTAAAGTCCGTATGCTTATGACCCTTGCCGACAAGGCTGAAATTATTATTGCTATAAACGCAAAAGATATAGAGACAAACAAGATCAGGAGCGATGTAGGAATTTCTTATGACTTAGATGTTCTTAGGCTTATTGATGCGTTCCGTGAAATAGGGCTCTATGTCGGAGGGGTATGTGTCACTCAATACTCCAAACAGGCAAATGCTGAAGCATTTGCCCGGAGGTTGGAGTCAATGGGGATAAGAACTTACTTTCATTACATAATTCCGGGCTATCCAACAAATGTGCCCGCAGTTGTAAGCGATGATGGTTATGGTAAAAATCAATACATCGAAACTACCCGTCCGCTTGTTATCGTAACTGCACCGGGTGCTTGCAGCGGTAAAATGGCGACATGCCTTTCTCAGCTTTATCACGAAAATTTAAGAGGAATAAGAGCCGGTTTTGCAAAATTTGAAACATTTCCTATATGGGACTTGCCGCTTAGCCATCCAGTTAACCTCGCTTATGAGTCAGCCACAGCGGAATCAAATGATGTTAACATGATTGACCCATATCACTTAGATGCATACGGAGAAAAGGCGGTTAATTACAACAGGGATATAGAAATATTTCCTGTCTTAACAGCAATTTTCGAAGAAATCTATGGCAGTTGTCCATACAAGTCGCCAACCGATATGGGAGTTAATATGGCGGGCAGATGCATAACTGACAATGGAATTGTTTCAGAAGCAAGCCGTAATGAGATAGTTAGGCGATATTATAAAATTTTATGTGACAACAAGCGAAGTGTTACATCTGATGATGCAGTCAATAAAATAGGTTACATAATGAAACAGGCAAAATTAACACCCGAACATAGAAAAGTAGCAGTAGCTGCTCTTGAAAAGTCAGACGAAACTTTAACCCCTTCAACAGCTATAGAGCTGCATTCCGGAGAGATTGTAACAGGTAAAACATCATCGCTGTTAGGTGCATCTTCTGCTGCACTGTTAAATGCGCTTAAACGACTAGGCGGAATAGACGACAACGTTGAGCTTATTTCCCCAACAATTATAGAGCCGATACAAAAGCTTAAAACAGGGCAAATGGGCAATCGTAACCCAAGGCTGCATACAGACGAAGTGCTGATAGCGTTGTCAATATGCGCCGTAACGGATAAAACTGCTGAAATGGCTATAAGTCAGCTCAGCAGGCTAAAAGGCTGTGAAGCTCATTCTACCGTAATTCTTGCCGAGGTAGATAATAATGTTTTTAGAAAACTAGGTGTAAATCTAACTTCTGAACCTAGTTATCAGGGGACTAAGCTTTATAGGAAGTAGTGGATTGGCTTTATTCACAATAAAAGAAGGAGTGGTTCAAATGAAAAAAATATACATTGCCGCACTGTTTTTTATGTTTTGTATTTTTGTTACTTCCATTACCACTAACGCTTCAGACTCTATTATCGTCACTATAAGTGGTGAACCGGTAAGCTTCACAAATCAGAAACCTGATATTGTAGACGGTCGTGTTCTTGTTCCGTTGCGTGATGTTTTTGAAACGTTGGGTTTTAGGGTGGACTGGAATCCAAATGCTCAAATTGCCACTTTGCAAAATGTGAATTATGAGATAATTGTTGAAATTGGCAGTAATGTTTTTACCACAAATGGTGAATCATTTGAATTAGATTCCCCTGCTCAAATAATAGATGGCAGAACAATGCTGCCTTTGCGCCTTATTTTGGAAAGCTTGGGGTTCAATGTAGCTTGGGATGCGGATGCAAATACGGTTGCTGTAACAACAGAAATTTGGCTTGATATAGTGCCTGTTCCGATTTCAACATACGCTCAGTCAAGTTTTGCAATACGAAATGACGGCAGCCTGTGGGCTTGGGGTTGTAACCGTTTCGGCAAATTAGGCGATGGTACAGTTACTTTAACAGGCTGGGATGAAAATTATACATACGAGATGATCCTTGACAATAACGACAGGGCAGAGCCGGTTAGAATAATGGGTAATGTTGCTGCCGTTTTTGCCGGTGGCTCTTACACTATGGCGATTACAAACGACGGCGAATTATGGGCTTGGGGAAATAATCAATGGGGGCAGCTTGGTGATGGTACTATGACATCACGGCTTAATCCTGTGAAAATTATGGATAATGTTGTCACAGTTTCCACTTCTTCTATGTATGCTTTAGCTGTCAGAACCGATGGGAGTCTTTGGGCTTGGGGTTCAAACATCTTTGGTCAATTTGGCAACGGTATACGCACAGGAATTGAGCAAAGCACGCCTGTGCGAATTATGGAAGATGTTATCTCTGTTTCTAGCGGCACAGATCACGTACTTGCTATTAGAAGCGACGGAAGTCTTTGGGCTTGGGGGCTTAATAGTTTCGGACAACTTGGTAACGGAACGAGTAATCCTTCCGATGCGGACATAAGAAATAATCCCGGCTTTGGATCTAGAGAAATTTACGCGGCATCTGTCCCCGAAAAGATAATGGATGGAGTAATTTCAGCTACTGCTACAGAATCCAGGTCTATGGCAGTTTCTGAAAACGGCGGGTTATATATATGGGGTTGGGATAATGGCAGTCATATTAACTCCCACGGCGATTCTGCTATGTATTTAAGCTCTCCTACTCGCATAATTGACGATGCGCGTTTCGCAACGCAAAATAATGAATTTATAGCACGCACATATGTTATCACCGAAGACGGCACATTGATAGCCAACGAAAGCTTGAGGAATCTGCGAGGAGAATATTTGCGGCGGTTTTTGCTAGAAGAAACTTTAGGCAATGTTGTATTTGTTTCGGCCGATACAAATCACACACTTGCAATTACAGAAGACGGAAGCCTCTGGGCTTGGGGACTTAACGACAGAGGACAGCTTGGCAACGGAACAAACAATACAAGCATTGCGCCTATTCGTATTATGGGCAATATAATGTTACCTTTTATGCCGTTTTAAATGACAACTTGCCGACAAATTCCGCATGAGCCTTGAAGTTTAAATTATTTTGTGGTATGATGATTGACCAATTAAAAACAAAAGGATAGCACAAAAATATGCCATACGATAAAAAAAGTCAAAAGTTAATAGCGAACAACAAAAAAGCGTTTCACGACTTTTTTATCGAAGAAACGTATCAAGCGGGACTTGAGCTTTTTGGCACAGAAGTTAAGTCGCTTCGTGCCGGACGTTGTAACCTTAAAGACAGTTATGTACGCATTGAAAACGGCGAAGCGTTTATAGAAGGCTTGCACATAAGCCCCTATGCAAACGGCAACATATTTAACAAAGAGCCAATGCGCCGCAAACGTCTTTTGCTGCACAAATATGAAATCAACAAACTAAATGGCGCAGTAACAAAAGACGGTTACACAATAGTCGCCACAAAAATATATTTCGTAGGAGGTTTGGTAAAAATTGATATAGCGATTGCAAAAGGCAAAAAGCTTTATGATAAGCGTGAAGCTATAGCAAAAAAAGATCAACGCCGTGAAACTGAAAAGGAGTTTAAAGTTAAAAATTTGTATTAAATTTTCTAAAAAATTGTCGATAATATATCATAACTAAAGTTTTCTTGGCAGATACGCCAAGAAAAATAACAAGGGGATGTAATGGTTTCGACGGGGATTTAGATTACAAGGATAGCCATTCGCAGAGGCAGCTGCGTTAACAATGTCAACCTTTTAAAAAGAAAAGACAATAATAATTTAGCATTTGCGGCTTAGTAAAGCCGTCGTCGGCACAGGGCATCCTGTCACCTTGTTAACCGGCGTCGAAAAGACAGGGCACTTTTTTATCAAAGCTTTGAGATAAAAAAAGAACCTATGAAGCTACCGCTTCATAATGCGTGTCGGTTTGCATTATGAAGCGGGAATTTTGAAGACCGACTGTAATGGGAGAAGTTTTTGTAATAGGATTTTCGGACAGGGGTTCGACTCCCCTCATCTCCATAGAGAAAAACCTCGAAAGCAGATTTTATTATCAAAATTTATTTTCGAGAATTTATGTAAGTTCGGTGTGTTTTACTCGATTCCCGATATTTAATGTTGGTGCACCCAAAGCGAAAAGTCTAAAAGGAAGTCTATCAAATATAACCTCAATTGTTTTGTGCTTGTTGTTATTAATTGCTTTAGTTGTTTTAAGGGGGATTGATAGTGTGATGTTTAGTGCCACAACTGATTTTGCGATTCACTTGACTGTTAGCGTTGGGGGTCGGGTAAAGCACATCTGAGTTAGATAGTTTCAAAAATGAAAAGTGGTGTCTATAATTTGGGACTGGTCATGAAACCCCGAGAGTTGATAAAATTTTTAGAAGCCAATGGGTACAAATTTATTCGTGCAAAAGGTGGAAGTCACCATATTTATGGCAACGGTGTAAATTCCGTACCTATACCCATTCACGGAAGCAAAGATTTTGGTGAGGATTTTATCAGAATGGTTTTGAGGGAAGCAAAAATAAGTAAAAACGATTTGCTTGATTATTTGAAAAGATAGAGGATGATTCTTATGATTGCAAAATTATCAATGATATGCTCCAAACAATTTAACGGCTCTTATTTTGCAATTTGCCCGGAAATAAAAGGTTGCTTTACTCAAGGAGATTCTTACGAAGAAGCTGTTGCCAATATAAAAGAATTAGTTGAAATAACTGTAAGGGAAGAACTATCAAGGGAAGAGATTAGTGAAATGTTATTTTCTGAATCTAAAATTTTTTCTGAATTTGAAATTGTCGTTTGATGTTCAGTAATCGCTTGCACGCTGATATTATGAAAATTGCCAATGAATAGCAAAATAGTTATTTCGCATACTATGTAATTCACTATCTGTCTTATTTGCATGGGATGGAATACCCGTTAGATGATTATGATTACGAACTAGCAAGACAGGCGGACGAGGATACCTATACAGAAACTGTGTCTATGGAAGAATTGCTTGTTAAGTAAGGGTTGACCTGTGAAGATTTACCAGATTAAGTTTAAAAAAATAGGCTGAAAAATTTTTTGTCGGAATACTTAAAGAGTGGAAGTGCGGCGATATTATCTCTTTCGATGAAGGCCCGGAATATGCAAATATTGGTATGATCATTGATATTGAGCCTGATTTTCAATCAAATGATTTTAATGTACAGATAAGGCAACCAAGTGGGAGATGCCAAGGTCGTACATTTGTAAGGGATATTAACAGAGGGTTAATCAAGCTGATAGGCTCTGACGATGCTAACCTTGCGATACTAAGAGAGGAATAAAGAAAAAAACACATGATATACAACCCCCAAAACACCAACTCAATAACCTTCTCATTCAACCCCATATCAAACGAACTCTCCCGAATCCTAATCCTAGGAACAATGCCAAGAGTACAATCCCGCAAAGCGGGTTTTTATTATGCCCACCCTCGAAATCGTTTTTGGTCGGTGCTTGCAGGGTGCTTATGCTGCCGGATGCCTCAATCAATCGAAGACAAAAAGAAATTGCTGTTGGAAAACGGCATTGCGATATGGGATGTGTTGGCGGAATGTGAAATAGTTGGCTCAGATGATTCAACGATACGGAAGCCTGTTTACAATGATATTTCCGCCTTTATAAGCGGCACATCTATTGAAAAAATATTATGCAACGGCAAAAAATCATATGATTTGTGTCGGCATCTTGATCTGGATGTTCCTGTTATTTATGTGCCGTCTACAAGTCCTGCCAATGCCGCATGGAGCATTGATAGGTTAATTGATGCATGGAAGCCGGAATTATTAGATAATTGAGTATGTTCCGGGTTGACTGCACAGGCTTAATGATTTGCGGCTACACATTCTTGGTCTTCTTCAATTGAAAACCTTGGGAGTTCATTATCAAAATAATTAGCACTCACCGCTCTTGACTGCTAACAAAAAATGTGGTATATTAAATTATGCAATAAATGGGAATACTTATTGGGATAAACTAATCCGGCATATATCCGAGGTGATCAATCATGCTTTGTCAAAAATGTCAAAAACGTCATGCAACTATACACTTAAAGCAAATTTGGGGCAACGAAAATATAGAAATGCATCTGTGCAATACATGCGCAACTGAACATAGTTCTGAACTTTCAGGCGTTTCATTTGATAATTTCTTTCTGGGTGTTGTAAACAGCTTTTTTAAGGATATAGGGAAGCTGCAGGAAGCGCCTATTGCTGCTGATACATATAAATGTGATAGCTGTGGGCTTACTTATGATGATTTTAGAAAATACGGAAGACTTGGGTGTTCGTCATGTTATTTGGCGTTTCGAAGCCAACTTAGTGCAATTTTCGATAATGTACAAGGTGCAAGCGAACATCGAGGCAAGCTGCCGCAAAGGGCAGGCAGTGATATTTTACATGAAAAGCGGCTTAAAGCCCTTAAATCAGAGCTTACAAAGGCCATTGAACGGGAAGAGTATGAAGCTGCTGCAAGAATACGTGATGAAATAAAAGCGTTAAAGGGGGATGGATAAAATTGGTTAAGTGGTACAAAGACGAAAAAACAGACAATGATATAGTAATTTCATCCCGAATTAGGCTTGCAAGAAATATTAAAGAATATCCGTTTTCGATTAATCTTTCCGATGCTGATGCTGTTAAAATGGTTGATGATGTTAAAAATGCAATGCTGCCTAAGGATGATTTCATCGTTATGGATGTGAATGAACTTTCATCTGTGGACAAGCTTGCGCTTATGGAGCATCATATTATAAGCCCTGAAGTTTTAAACAGCTTCGCTATAAGCAGTGTCCTTATGAAAAAAGACGAATCGATGAGTATAATGATAAATGAAGAAGATCATGTAAGGATGCAAGCGATATTCCCCGGAGAAGATCTTTCAGGTGCATGGGATGCTATGTGTGAAATTGATGATGAAATTGAATCGAAAGTCGATTATGCCTTTGATAAGGATTTTGGTTACTTAACATCATGTCCGACTAACACGGGAACAGGGCTTCGTGCTTCATACATGCTTCATTTGCCGCTTCTTCAAAAAACCGGGCAGATTAAGGATATCGTTTACGCTATAGGTAAGTTTGGAATGACAATACGAGGAATTTACGGTGAGGGAACAGAACCTTACGGCGGAATATACCAAGTATCAAATCAAGTGACGATGGGTAAAAGTGAAAGTGAAATAATGTCGATATTGAAAACCGTTACAGAACAAGTCAAAGAACGTGAAAGGAAGCTGATAGAACATCTTATAGAAACACGGCGCATTGAGTTTGAAGACAGCATATATCGTGCCTATGGGATATTATCAAACGCCCGCAAAATAAGCGGTAAAGAAGCAACAGCTCTCCTTTCTGATTTACGGCTTGGATATGTCTCGGGAATAGTCGGTTTACAGAAACCGAAGGATAACATTTACTGTATTATGATGAATATACAAGTAGGCAGCCTTCAGAAAAAAGAAGGCAAAGAGCTTGAAGGGGAAGAAAGAGATGTTTGTAGAGCGGAATACTTAAGAAGTATGTTTTAGGGTGTCAAACAAGACATAGGAGGAAAATAAATGCAAGGAAAATTTACTGAAAAAGCTAGAATGGCGATTGAAAGTGCACAAAATTCTGCCGTTCAGCTAAGGCATAATTACGTGGGGACAGAACATCTGCTTTTAGGGCTTATGAGTATTTCAGAAGGTGTTGCTGCAAGGGCACTTGCCTCTCAAGGAGTAACTGAGGCAGCTATAAGCGGAAAAATGTCAGAGCTTGCAGGTGAAAATGGGCAAGTTGCTTTTGCACCGCAAGATTTTACTCCCCGCACAAAGCGTATTTTAGAATCAAGTATGCAGGAGTCTTTGCGTATGGGCACTGGCTATATTGGAACGGAGCATATGCTTTTAGCACTTTTGAGAGAATCAGACAGTGTTGCCGTACAGATGTTAAAGCAGCTTAATGTTAACATTCAGAAGTTATATGAGGAAATACTCCATTTGCTTGGAGAAGGGGATAATAAAGGTCAGCAGCAATACGCACCGTTATTCAAAAAGGGCGAAAAGCAATCAAAGTCAAACACACCAACTCTTGATAAATACAGTCGTGACTTTACCAATATGGCTTCTCAGGATAAATTTGACCCTATAATTGGCAGGGACAAAGAAATAGAGCGAATAACGCAAATTTTAAGCCGAAGAACAAAAAACAACCCGTGCCTTGTTGGTGACCCGGGAGTTGGCAAAACAGCTATTATTGAAGGGCTTGCACAAAAAATTATAACAGGTGATGTTCCTGAGATATTAAAAGACAAACGTGTTATTTCTATGGACTTATCGTCAATGATAGCGGGAAGCAAATACCGCGGCGAGTTTGAAGAGCGTATTAAAAAGACGCTGAACGAAGTTAAGGCCGCCGGGAACGTTATATTATTCATTGACGAGCTTCATACTATAATCGGTGCAGGAGCGGCAGAGGGTGCAATTGATGCATCAAACATACTTAAACCAAGCCTTGCAAGAGGTGAAATTCAAGTTGTTGGAGCAACAACATTAAACGAATATCGCAAACATATAGAAAAAGATGCCGCCTTGGAAAGACGTTTTCAGCCTGTTAAAGTTGAAGAGCCTTCAGAAGAAGAAGCAATCGAAATGCTGCGCGGAATACGTGATAAATACGAAGCTCATCATAATGTACTTATAAAGGACGAGGCTATTATAGCAGCCGTTAAGCTATCATCTCGATATATAACGGATAGATTTTTGCCGGATAAAGCTATCGACATTTTAGATGAAGCGTCGTCAAAAGTAAGACTTAGAACTTATACCGTTCCGCCAAATATTAAAGCGTTGGAAAGTGAAATAGCAGAACTTGAGCAAGAGAAGGAATCTTCAATTAAAACTGAAGAGTTTGAAAAGGCAGGTAAGATTAAAACAAAGCAGAAAGAGCTAAAAAACCGTCTTGATGAAGAAAAAAACAGTTGGCGGCAAAGTAATGAAGCTTCAAGCCATGTGGTTGATGATGAAGAAATTGCGGATATTATATCAGGATGGGCAGGAATTCCTGTTAAAAAGCTTCAAGAAGAAGAAACTAAGCGCCTTAAAGATATGGAAAATATTTTGCATAAAAGGGTTGTTGGTCAAAACGAAGCAGTTTCATCCATATCAAAAGCAATTCGCCGTGGTAGGGTAGGGCTTAAAAACCCAAAACGACCTATAGGTTCTTTCCTGTTTTTAGGACCGACAGGAGTTGGTAAAACGGAACTTTCAAAAGCACTTTCGGAAGTTTTATTTGGCAATGAGGATTCCATTATCCGTGTTGATATGTCTGAATATATGGAAAAGCATAGTGTTTCAAAGCTTATAGGTTCTCCACCCGGATATGTAGGTTATGATGACGGTAATCAAGTCAGCGAGAGGGTGAGGCGTAAGCCTTATTCAATTGTGCTTTTTGATGAAATAGAAAAAGCGCACCCGGACGTATTTAATATATTGCTCCAAATACTTGAAGACGGGCATATAACTGACAGTCAGGGTAAAAAAATAGACTTTAAAAACACAGTCATTATAATGACTTCAAACGCAGGTGCAAGAAATATTATATCGCCCAAGAAACTAGGGTTTGTTTCAAAAGATGATGCAAAGAAATCTTACGAAGATATGAAAGCACTAGTTATGGATGAGGTTAAAAACCTATTCCGCCCTGAATTTATCAACCGCATTGATGACATAATAGTCTTCCATCCTCTTGATAAAGAGGAGATACTTCAAATCGCCGGAATTATGGCAAAAGAAGTTACAGACAGAGTTAAAAAGGTTATGGATGTTGAGGTTAGTTTGTCTGAAAGCGCACTTGAGTTTATTTCTGATGCAGGTTATGATAAATCATTCGGTGCAAGACCTCTTCGCCGTGCTATTCAGAACAATATTGAAGATAAGTTAGCTGAGTATATTTTGGATGGGATATTTAAAGGCGGAGATAAAGTAAGCGTTACCTTTGATGGTACGGATGTGAAGTTTGAAAAACAGTAAACAACATTATAATAAGCCCTTTGCGTTTAAGGCGCAAAGGGCTTTCTAATGCCAATCAAGAGTTAAAAAATAAACTTTTGTCATTGCGGGCTTGCCCCGCAATCTTGTAAGCATATTGAATTGATGAGATTGCGGGTCAAGCCCGCAATGACAGTGATTCTATTCAACCCTTGATTCGCATTACTATATTATGAATATTAAAATTAACTCCAAACAAATTCTTCTCCGCGGGTTTCAAGAACGGTTAAAGATGAAAGAAATACGCTTCTGAATGCAAGACCATCTATTTCGACTATCCCAAATGTTCCGACAACTTCTACCCAATCATCATTTTCCGGGAAATCGGCATCATTATCCTCCCACACTACCATAAATCCACCAAATCCATCATCACCGCAGCAACCGGGACCTCTTCTAAAAACAAAAGCAAGAGGGTCTCCATCTCCGAAATATTCTAATTTTTCAAACACTCCTTCGTATCGGACAGTTCTGCCTATGTAATGGTCATAATTGCCAATAATATCCATTATTTGTGTCATGAATAGCCTTTCTCCGATTTCAACATAAACTGAATTTTGGTTTCCATCTCCATTTTCATTGCATCCGGATAACAAAACCGTAAGAATTACTGTGCTCATAATCAAAAGCAACACCTTTTTCATGCTCTGACCCCCCTTTTTATAAACGGCATAACTAAGCTTATTGCCCAAAATATTAAAAACGCTGAAAGGTTAACAAGAACAACGCTTGCGCCTGTTGGAGTAGGGTACATGAACGAAACAGTTACACCTACGAAAAAGCATATTACTGATATTACGGCGGCGCATATAGTAACTGATTTAAATCTTTTGCATAACCTCATTGAAGTCAGAGCAGGGAAGATTATTAAACTTGAAATAAGCAGTGCACCCATCATTCTCATGCCAAGTACGATAGTTATAGCCGTTAAAAATGCGATAAGCATATTATATGTTCTGCTTTTAACGCCTGTTGCTCTTGTAAATGTTTCATCAAATGTTATCGCAAAAATCTTGTTATAGAATAGTACAAAAAGAGCTAAAACAACAACGGCGAGGGCGATGCTTAACCACATATCATCTCGGCTTACAGCTAAAATGCTGCCGAACATGTAATTGCAGACATCTGTGTTCATCCCGGTTGTCATTGATATTATGACAGTACCTATTGCAAGTGAACTTGTAGAAATCAGAGCAATTGCGGCATCACCTTTTATTTTGCTGTTTTCGCTTATTCTTAGCAATAAAAATGCTGCTAAAACTACAATCGGTATTGAAACGGTAAGGGGTGCAAGGTTAAGAGCAGTTGCTACTGCTAAAGTCCCGAAGCCTACATGAGAAAGCCCGTCACCAATCATTGAATAACGCTTCAGCACAAGACTTACCCCTAAAAGTGCCGCACAGAGTGAAACAAGCGTGCCTACTATAACTGTGCGCACAAGAAAAGAAAATGAAAACATTTCTATTAATAAATCAATCATTTGTTATCCTCCGATCCAAGAAATCCAACTCCTGCGCCGGATTTCACGTAACCTTCTGTTTCACCAAAGAACACTTGTTCATTTTTTAAATGTAAGATATGAGAAGCATACTTAACAGCACTATGAATATCATGAGAGACCATTATTATCGTGATGCCTGATTCTTTGTTGATCCTATAAATTTGCTTATATAAATCCTGGGTAACGATGGGGTCAAGCCCTGCAACAGGTTCGTCTAAAAGCAACAGCTTCTGTGTTGCGCAAAGAGCTCTGGCCAACAGCACTCTCTGCTGCTGACCCCCTGATAACTCTCTGTAACATCTCTTGCTAAGATTTTGAATGTCAAGCATTTCCATGTTTTCCTTAGCGGAAGCTTTGTCGGCTTTTGAGTAAAACGGACGTATTCCGCGTTGACTAAGCCTGCCGGATAATACGATTTCATAAGCACTGGCAGGAAAATCCCTTTGCACAGCGGTTTGCTGAGGCAAATATCCAATTTCGTTTGCAAGTAGGCCGTTGCCCATTATTATTTCCCCACTCATCGGTTGTTTGAGGTTTAAAAGCCCTTTAATAAGCGTGCTCTTTCCCGAACCGTTTTCCCCGACAATACACAAATAGTCTCCTTCATTCACTGTGAAATTCAAACCGCTTACTACAGGGTTACCTTCGTAGGCAAAGGATACATCTTTACAATTTATTAAAGCCATTTTAGTGCAACGCCTCCCTTAAGGCTGACACATTAGCTGTCATTATGTCTATATAACTGATCCCCGCCAAATAGTCATCTCTTGTTATATTATGTGCTGAATGCAATTCAAGAACTCTTGCTCCTGTTTCAGAACTTATCGTGTAAGCTAGCCTTCGATTAGACAGCTCAACATGGAATATTACAGGTAATTCAAGCTCGTTAACTCTGTTTATCAAAAACGTAACAGTTGCTGCGCTTGGCTCGGTATCAGTTGAACATCCCGGAAATGCAGCATAGTAATCAAGCCCGTATGCATCAACAAAATAACGGAATGGGAATTTATCTCCAAATGCTATAGTGTTACGAACGGCGTTATCAACAACATCCTGAAATGCTGCATCGAGTTCTTCAAGCTGCAAAAGGTATGCCGCCAGATTAGCTTCATAATAATAAGCATTATCAGGATCAAGCTCTGAAAGAACTCTTGTAATTTCTTGAACAATCAGCATTACATTTCTTGGAGAAGTCCAAACATGCTCATCAAACATAGGTGTGTAATGTTCGTGATGGTGATGTTCATGATCGTGGTGGTGGTCTTCGTCATCATGATCATGATGATGGTGGTGTTCATGATCTTCGTCGTCATGGTCGTGATGATGGAGGTGTTCATGGTCTTCATCATCGTGGTCATGATGATGGTGATGTCCGTGCTCTTCGTCATCATGATCGTGGTGGTGATGCTCGTGATCTTCATCTTCATGCTCGTGATGATGGTGATGTTCATGATCATCTTCGTCATGTTCGTGATCGTGGCTATGTCCGTGGTGATGGTGATGTCCATGACTGTGGTCATGATCATGCTCCATACCTTCAACAATTTCTTTTTCAACTAATTCAACGGCATCCATAAGCGTAATTACTCTCATATCAGGTGCATCAACAGCATCTAAAATTCTGTATACCCACAAGTCCATGTCTCCGCCAATATGCATAAACACATCTGAATTCATAATTGTAATCATATCTCGAGGTGATGGTTGAAAAGCGTGGCTGTCTTGACCTGGAGCAAGCAGCATTGTAACATTAGCTCTTGTTCCTGCGATTTCCCTCGCAAAGTCGAAAGGTGCAAATATAGTAGCAACTATATTAAGCATTTCGCCCTGAACATCAATTTGCACATCGATTTGCTCTTCAGGAGTGGTTGTGCAGCCGAATAATGATACTGAAAGCAGCAAGGCAGACATAATGATTAAAGCAAATTTTTTCATAAATAAGACCCCCATTTAAATGCAGCAACACCGATTTATGGTATTGTCTGTGAAATCTGAGCTTTTTGACTGATTTTTATCAAGCTTTGGGAAACAGCTCATACACTTCCCGTGCAATGTGGTTTTAACAACATTAATCCAAAAAGCATGTTCGTTATGAATATGCCGACTGAATTCATTAAGTAAGTCACATTGCAAATGAATTAACTCCCCACAGTCTTCACATTTAAGATGAAGATGTTCATGGCAATCTTCAGAATTATCAACATATTGAAAGCAGGCACTTGATAAATTGTCGGTAACATATTTTCGCAATTTACCACATTCAGTTAATTTATCAAGATGTCTGTAAACTGTTGCCTTGCCTATGGGAGTATCTGAGCTTTCAAAATGTTTTAAGATTTCTGCAGCAATAACATGTCTGTTACCAAGCGAAATTATGTATTCTAAAATGGATTCACTTTGTTTTGTGCTATAAGTTGTTTTGCGTGACATAAACTACTTTCCCCAATCAATTTGAAACTCGTTCTCATTTTAGCATTTCATGAATTATTTGTCAACTACTTTTTTACGACAGGAAAATTGATAAAAACTATTAGTGACGATAAAACTCATAAAAGCGTGATGTTTTCACAGGTTTTGCCGTTTGGGTCATCCGGGACACCTGGGTTAAAAGTCTAAAAACTATGCCATATTTAACCTATTCTAAAAAATTGTAAAACAAGATAAATCTTGGTATGGCGTTTCTTATGATCACTATCACGTGAGTCTAATTTGTAACGAATATGCCTAAGCTCTGTCATTCCGGGCTCGACCCGGAATCTTCATGCAAAAAATTCAACATTATGTTTATCCCTATTAACGCAAATGATGCTTGAACGTTGTAACAGCAATGAACATGGCTCACAGTCCACAGCATGAAGATTGCGGGTCAAGCCTGCAATGACGTGCTTTTGAGCATGTGCGCTCAAATTAGGTTGACGTGTGATCACTATAATTTGATATAGTAGTTGTGTGAAATATCAATAAATAAAGCCTTCAAAATCAAGAATCATGTTTATCTTCATTCTCAAGCTCAAATTCATCAATAAATAATTATCTTTTTTCGATAATTATTTATTGACAAGACGATTAAATCCTGTTAGAATTAATTCAACATACAAGGAGGAGATTTTATGGAAAAAAATCATTGGCGTCATTATTTAACCAAAGTCTTAGTGGATATCATGTTTTATGGAGGGATTGCAGCTTGCATTATACTTCCCTTTCTTTTGCCGCAGATATGGGGTTTTCTAAATGTTTCTGAGTCGATTAGAGCCACATATACCATTATTGTACTTAGTGCGGGTGTGTGTTCAGTTTATATTGTTTACCAACTTAAACTCATGTTCAAAACATTACTTTGCGGCAATCCTTTTGTTGATCAAAATGTAAGTAGCCTTAGAAAGTGCGCTGTAGCCAGTGCCTTAATTGCAATTATTTTTATTATACGGCTTTTCCTTTGGTTTACTATAGGTGTTGCGATAATGGTAACTATATTCTGTTTGCTTAGTCTGTTTTCACTAACTCTAAAGGATTTGTTTAAGCAAGCAGTCATCTATAAAGAAGAAACAGATTGGACGGTGTAATATGCCTATTATTGTAAATTTAGATGTTATGATGGCAAAACGCAAAATAGGGCTTATGGAACTTGCTGATAAACTGGATCTAACACCCGCTAATGTATCAATACTGAAAACCGGAAAGGCAAAAGCAATTAGGTTTTCGACGTTGGAGGCAATTTGCAAAACATTAAATTGTCAGCCCGGTGATATTTTAGAATTTGTGGAGGAATAGTTATGGATGCAGGTATGTTGAGTCAAATAGAATTGCAAGTAGAACCAGCAAAAGAAAAACCAATTGATAATGTAGAACCATTACTAAAACGCAAATTGCTTATATACATGCTTATATCTATAATCAGCTTCAGTTTTTTTGTTATAAATCAGAGGGCGGGGGTCAGTGTTCCCATTTTTGTTATTATTCAAGCGATTGGGCTTTATCGAATTATCCCGAACAAAAAATATATCCTTACGCTTGTGCCTATTTTCATCTTTGCTCTTAATTCCTTTATTAGTGCGAATCCTATGTGGCGTGTAGCCAACCTGTTGATTGCTGCATTATTATATGGTGTTATGGGGGTTTGGATTGTTTGTGGGATATCTTTAAGGGATACTTCGCTTGCGTTTTTACTTCGATTGATAGAAGTAATCTATAATGCGTTTTCAAAATTCCCTATTCCATTTAGATGGGGACGAGAAGCTAAAATAGGAAACACTTCTACGATAAAGCGAATTATGATGGGCATTGCTTTTTCTATTCCCGCTTTGATATTTCTAATTATAATGCTGTCACGGGCTGATATGATCTTCTTTAGAGCGGTTACAAATTTTCTTGATGTTTTGACCGGATTAGTTCAATTTAATGTGGTTTGGCGTATCTTAATTGGGGTTTTTGTAGGGTTATATTTGTTTGGTATTGTTTATGGGATTTTGATACATAAGGATAAAGAAATAGTGATAGTGGATAAGAAAATAGCCGGTGACTGTATGGTTATAGGTATTATTCTAACCTCTGTTTTGCTTGTATACACATTGTTTGTGGCAATTCAATTTAGATATTTATTTGCTGCGCCGGATAATTTGCCTTATGGACTTACATTTGTAACTTATGCACGCAGGGGTTTTTTTGAGCTTTTATTCTTAACATTTGTTAATATTGCATCTATTCTTGTTGCGGTGTGGCTAACAAAATCGCAAAGTGGACGTGGAGCAAAATTTATAAAAATTCTTTGTTTTTATTTATGCGCGGTAACGGTGGTTTTGCTTGTATCATCCTTTTATCGAATGTGGTTATATGGCGCAGGTGATGGTTTGACGAGATTACGCTTGCTAGTGTTTGGATTTTTAATTTTTGAAGGTATTGGATTGATTTTTACATTTTTTTATATTGCAAAGCCCAAATTTAACATTGTTTTAGTTTATGGGATTATTGCGTTGAGTTACTATTTATTATTAAATCTTGTACCAATTGATCGGATTATAGCTCGTGATCAAATTAATCGTTACTTTACAATTGGTGGAGGTGGTATACCTTATACGCTTACTTTATCGCCAGATGCTGCACCGGAAATTGTAAGGCTACTTCAAAGTGATAATGCGCAAACTCAGTATGCAGCGTTGGCATATTTTGAAGCAATTGAGACGGGGAGAGATTGGAGACAGTGGAATATTTCGATCAATCATGCATTACGATTAAAGGCTGATTCCATCACTAATTAGGCGTAAACTGCATCCTTATATGTATAGTGCTGACGCTTGCTATAGCATTTCTTGCCTGGGCTGTTTACTCAAGATATAACGAGGACTGTTGCTATCCTTGTTTCCAGTTATGCATGAAAAAACGGCTGTTTGCCGCTTTTTCATGCATTTATTTCTATACCCCACTATTTATCCAACTTTAATTTTAAACATATCGATAGGTGTTGTCCCATCCCATGCTGTTATTTTTTGTTCAAAGTATGATTGCATTTTATCTGCGGTTTCTTTATCAAACTTACCCTCTTCTACGCCTCTGTTAAAGGCAATTTTGTTCTCCGCTATAAGTGCTTCTTTATAATCGCTTAGCTTACCTGCTGATGACATTAGTGAAAAAATAGTATTTCCGCTGTCAATAGCTGTTTGAAGCTGCGCTTGTGAAAGTCCTAAAATTTTTGATTCTGTTGTACCTGATTGAGAGCTCATTACTCCAACTGTCTGTGTCATGCCCATTCCCTGGTTTGCTCCGGTTCCTGCTCTTCCTGTTGTGCCTAATCCCGGTGCTGTTCTTTGGTAGTTTCCTGTTAAACCAGTGTTTCCTGTTAAACCAGTGTTTCCTGTGACACCCGGCGCATAATTATTTGTTGTTCCTGTACCCGGCATAGCCGTATAGCCTGTTGTGCCTGTTACTCCTGTTGTGTTCATTCCCGGGGCTGTTCCGCCCATTCCGGGAGCATAACCTGTTCCTGCCGGGTTTATCCCTGTTCCGGGAGTGAAGCCTGTCGCATTAGGCGTGTTAATATTTACTCCGCCCGGTGCGCCTATTGCTCTGCCGGGTGTTCCGACTGCTGCACCCCTATTTGTCGGAGCGGCTTGATATCTTGCTGCGCCCGGGGTTTGAGCTCTTTCCTGATAATTATTTGCGTTTTGGTGGCGGGTTCTGTTCTGAGCGTTACCTGTTCGGTTGTTATGATGACCTCTATAATTTTGCGCTCCAAGGTCGTTTTTGTTGTTATATCTGTCGGCTGCGCTTTGGTGCTGTCCGTCAGTAACATAAACGTCAACTTTACCTTTTTTGCTGTCAAGCACTACCATCTTGCTCTTTTCAATAGTGCCTTCTTTGTCACGCAGTCCTGTTACTTCAACTTTTACCTTATCATCGGTTTTCTCGTCTAATGCAGCAATTATCCTTACAACCATACCATCTTCTTTTTCATCATGGTTGCCAATTTCAACTATTATATTTTTATCTTTGTCTCCAAAATGATAATACTGGAGCTCATTGTGAAAATCCTCTAGCTTGCCTGCTGATCTTAGGATATCTTCAAGACTATAACCGCTTGCTATAACCTTCTTAAGTTCATTAGGTGATGCGTTAACAAGTCTTGCGGCTATCTCTACATAATGTTTGTTTTCAGTGGCGATATCACGCCCTGCTTGGTTAGCTAAAGCAGTTGTGCTTAGCAAAGCTGAAAGTACAAATATAAAGCTGATGACCGATATTGCTTTCTTTTTCATACTGAAACGACCTCCGTATAATAATATTTGTGGTAGGGGCTAGCCCCACTGTCACTACGCAAGTATTATTTGCAAAATACGGAATTTAAACACGGAAGTATCTTCCAGTGATGTGTAAGGATTTTGGCAAGTGTTCAACTGTATATGTTGAGAACTAAACGAAATCATGCTATAATCATGTCAACGTTATGATAAAATGTTACGATAAAGGGAGACTATTATGGGTTTTAATGTTTCACTATGCAAATTTCTAAATTCCAAATTCAAACTGCCTGTGCATCCGTTTAATAATCAACAAAGTGGCAAAACTTACGCCGAATGGCAATATGAAAAAGGCGATGATACTATTGCTTTTTTTCGCCCTTTTGTCAGTGTTGATGAAATGTTTGCAAGAAAAACAGTTCTTGACTTAGGCTGTGGTGCCGCGGGCAAAACGCTTTTTTATGCAAGCCAAGGCGTTGAAAAAATATATGGAGTCGAAATTCTTAATAAATATCATGCAGAAGCTGACAGCTTAGCGATAAAGATGAATCTTGATCATCTTTTTGAATTTGTTTGTGCAGATGCAACAGATCTGCCTTTTAAAGACAATTCTATTGATACTGTCATAATGAATGATTCATTTGAGCATATACCGGATCCGGAAAAGGCCTTAAAAGAGGCTCTTCGTGTGCTTAAACCAAAGGGGCGAGTTTACATAAACTTCCCACCTTATTATCATCCATTTGGGGCGCATTTAAGTGATGCAATAGGGATTCCATGGGTTCATATGCTTTTCAGCGACGACATATTGATTAACGTTTACCGTGATGCAGTAATCGGATTACCGGACGGTCAGGAACGTTTGGATTTTAGAATTTCGAAAGATCAAAGCGGAAAGGAATATTTTTCATATATTAATAAACTTACGATAAGACGGGCTAAAAAAATAGTTAAAAACCTAGAGCTCACGCCGATATATCGACATGAAGAACCGCTTCGCCCGTTTCTTAAAATATTTGCGAATATACCTTTTTTGAAAGAAATGTTTGTTAAAATGGTTGTTTACGTTTTTGAGAAGTAGGCATATATTCATAGAAGGCTGCCCTAACACAAAACAGATACTTTTGAGTATCTGTTTTGTGTTAGAGTGATTTTCAGATGTGTACATCTGTCACCATTTATATAGTTTTATAGCAGTTAAGCATTATCAACCTTAGCCATATGCTCAATCAAGTCAACAACTTTACAGGAATAGCCCCACTCATTATCATACCACGCTATAAGTTTAACGAAGTTATCGTTAAGAGAAATTCCTGCTGTTGCATCAAATATTGATGTACAGCTTTCGCCTATAAAATCAGAAGAAACAACAGCTTCCTCTGTGTAAGCTAAAACGTCTTTCATTTCATTTTCAGAAGCATGTTTAATAGCTTCTTTAACTTCATTATAAGTAGCTGATTTTTCAAGTCTACACGTAAGATCAACGACAGATACATTAAGCGTAGGAACACGGAACGCCATTCCCGTAAGCTTGCCGTTAAGCTCAGGGATGACCTTACCAACGGCTTTTGCCGCCCCGGTTGTTGATGGTATTATATTTGCACTAGCGGCACGTCCGCCTCGCCAGTCTTTTTTTGAAGGACCGTCAACTGTTAGTTGAGTTGCTGTCATTGCGTGGACTGTTGTCATAAGACCTTCTACGATTCCGAATTTGTCGTTGATTACTTTAGCGAGAGGGGCAAGGCAGTTAGTTGTACAAGACGCATTTGACACAAAGTTCATGTCCTTTGTGTATTTATCAAAATTTACCCCTTTAACAAACATAGGCGTATCATCTTTTGATGGACCTGTGAAAATAACTTTTTTCGCACCAGCATCAATATGCGATTGAGCCATATCTTTTGAGTGGAATATGCCTGTAGCATCTGCGATATATTCCGCACCTACTTCACCCCAATGTATTTCAGAGGGGTTTTTACACTCATAAACGTTTATTTCTTTGCCATTTACTATCAATTTGCCATCTTTAGCTGTTACATCTCCGTTAAACTTTCCGTGAATTGAATCATATTTAAGCATATATACCATGTACTCTGAGTCAATAAAAGGATCATTAATAGCGACTACTTGAACGTTTTTCCGCTCAAGTGATGCACGAAGAACAAGCCTGCCAATACGTCCGAAGCCATTTATTCCGATTTTTACCATAAACTTCACTCCTAATTCAATATTTATTAATCTTATTATACCACTATGTTTGAATTAAATAAAGGAAATCTTTAGCTGATTATACTTTTTTCCAAATAATCAATTACTGCCATATCTATTTTTCCATCGCTTAGAAGTCTTTCTTCAAAATTATCATGTCCGCAATAGCTAATGTATGCTTTCTGAGTGGAATCATCAAACAGCCCGTTAATCTCGCCTGAATAGAACCCTTTTTTTGTTAGAGCAGTTTGAATACGAAGACCGATTTCTTTGTCAACTACTTTGACATCTTTAGGTAAGGTGTTGCCGAAGTAAAGCCTGTGCATGTATAAAAGGTCTTTGAGTTTTTCAATGGGCAAAGGGTCATCGTCAACACGAAGGTCGATCATTCTATCGTTATACCCGCCATAACTTCCGCCTTCCTTTACAACTAAAAGCCCGGCAGCTTGCATTCCACGCTTATCACCACCAGCTTCTTGACCTGCGGAAAGTGCTTCAACCAGCCGCTCGGGAAGCGGCATATCTTTATTTTTCAGAAATGAGTCACTTATGTTTTTAACGACGGCTTCTCCTGCTAGAATGTTGCCTTGACAGCAATAGCTTTCGCCTACAATATGCCCTGCCCATGAATTGCATCCTTTACCTGTGAATGCGGCAGCGTTTCCGTTTTTATCAACAATTCCAACCTGCCTTGCATTGTTGTCAGAATCTAATGCAAGCAGCGCATCTAATGTCTTTTGAGCGGAGTAGCCCTTTTCTAAGAGCTTCAAACCAAGTTCGCCATAGTCAAGATTCGCAAATGATTGTGTTGCAATAGCCCCTGCTGATGCCTTCGCCCATGAGACAACTGATGCACATGCCAAAAACTTAGATTGTACAGCAATCCCGAATTCACCGGTTTTTTGATCCTTTGCTACTATTGAGAATGTGTTTATTTGCCGCATTTTATCATCACCTTGTATTTGAGATACTAATAACCACAAATCCTAAACCCTTCTGTAAGCGGATCTTCAGGATCTAAAACCAAATTGTTAAACCCTGTTATATAGGCAGTTCCGCTTACTTCTGTAAGAACCGCAGGGTATTTTCCTTCATTAACCTTTCCAATTACTTTGCTTTCAAACGGAGTATTGATTATGCTTTTGTTTATAAGCAAATCATCTTCTTGCATAATCCCTTTATGCACTAAAAGAGCAGTACGCCCGCCTGTACCGGTTCCGGTAGGGCATCTGTCAATCTGCCCCTCGGCAAATATACATACGTTGTTTGAAATAAGGGTTTTGCCTTCTCGCTTAACCGGGTCGCAAATAATAGTTCCGTATAGCCAAGTAATCCCTTTTTCTGTTGGATGATGGAATTCTCCTTCGGCGTCCCAAACTTTGCGCTTAATTTCCATGCCTCGCTTAACAAGTTCTTCGGAATGGTCAGGATCAACTTTTAAGCCAAGTTTTTCAGCATCAACATATACATAAAAAGCGCCGCAGTAAACTATGTCGGCTGTAACCGTTCCTATCCCATCAACTTCAACGCTGATATTTTCTTTGTAAACGAAACAGGGTACATTTTGGAATCGTACTCGCAAAACTTTATCATTTTCTACGTCCGCAAAAGCGGTAATTCGCCCAGCAGGTGAATCTATTTTAAGTACATTAACCCCCTCTTTAGCAATGACGATACCTGTTTCAAGTGCAACTTTTGTAACCGCTATAATCCCATGTCCACACATGGAAGAAAGACCTTCATTATGAGTAAACAGAACACCGAAATCCCCATCAGGAGTGACCGGCGGGGTTAAAATGCAGCCATACATACCGGAATGTCCACGTGGCTCAAGCATAAGCATTTTGCGTAAACCGTCATAATGCTCGTTAACATATTTACGCTTTTCTAAAATACTTTCTCCGGGAATAGGCGGAAAACCTGATGTAATAATACGTAAAGGTTCACCACCGGTATGAGCATCAATGCAGGTAATGTAGTTCTTAAAATTAATCATGTTTAAACCTCCCCATTTAAAATTCTACTTCTTGCCCCAGACCTAATTTAACAGCTTCTTCATATATAAACTGAGAAATAACCAAGTCAAAAAGCCCCATGCCCACTGATTTAAAATAGGTTGTTTGACCAACAACAGGCAAAGGTCTTTGATCCTCTGCCAACCACTCACCAACAAACTTTACTCGGTCTTCGCTCAGAAGTCCGTCATGGATAGGCTGTGATAAATCCCCGCTTTCTTCCATTGCAAAAGGTAATTCTGTGTAAACACAGTCAACCAAGTTCCATATTGCATTCGGCAGCTCTCGCATATGCGGCTTGTATGAACCTATAGCAACAAAACATTTGCCCTGCAATAAATCTTCATTATCAGGCACAACAGGAGAGGTAGCGGGGGTCGCTGTGATTATTATTTCACTTTCTTCAAGCAGCTGTTCAACTGTAGCGCAGATATGAACTTCGATAGGTTTATCCGGCAGCGATTGCTTTAGCCTCTTTACGAAACAATCTAAATCTTGGACAAATGGATCAAACAAATAAACATTCTGTATATTTCTGGCTGAAGCCGCATAAATAGCTTGATAGAACCCTTGTGGGCCTGCGCCGATTATTCCAACATTTTTACAGTCTTTACGAGAGAAATATCTTATTCCTACCCCGCCTACTGCACCGGTTCTTATTGCAGTTAAATATCCGGCATCTAAAATAGCTTTTGTTTTTCCATTTTTGTGATTGTTTAGAACCATTAATCCATCAATATAAGGATGTCCCTTAGAAGGGTTTTCTGGGAACAACGTCAAACATTTTGTGCCAAAACATCCTGATATAAAGCATGGCATGTACAAAAGCGTATTATTCTCATGTGTTATAACCGGTCTTTCCGGCATATAAAAATTACCGCTTTGAAAAATGCGATAAGCATCTTCAACCTTATCCATCACTTTGTTGTAGGTTATTGTTTTGCTCATATCACTTTCATTTAATATCAACATCTGAATTACGCCCCCTTTAAAGTCTTTTATATCGCATTAAAACGTTCTAGCATTTCTAAACTTGTTTTTGTGGTTGATAGACCACCAAGCCCTGTACATCTTAACTCATGAGGGATTGATCGCCCAACTGAATCAAGCGCAGAAATTGTTTCGTCAAGCGGTATTACAACATCAAACCCGGAAACAGCCATATTTGCGCTTGCTACAGCGTTAAATGCCGCTAATATATTTTTACCAAGACATGGAACCTCAACTTTGTTACCGACAGGGTCACAAACTAGCCCCAATATGTTTTGCAATGCCATGGATGCCGCCCCAAGGCATGTTTTTACAGAACCGCCTGAAATTTCAGCAACCACTGCCGCAGCCATTCCTGACCCGACACCGCATTCAGCTTGACACCCGCAAACTTCTGCTGCAAATGTTGAATGATGTGCGATAATAACGCCTATTAAACCGGAAGAGAGTAGGGCATGTGCTATCTTTTCGTTGCTTAGGTTTAACTCTTTTTTAAGAGCAAAAAGGCATCCGCTTATACATCCGCAAGAACCAGCGGTTGGTGCAGCAACAAATACACCCATTGATGTTTTAATATCCATAAATCTCGTTACATATTTGATAATATTCTTATTAAAACTACCGCCAATTACATTGTCATTCATTTCAATAAGATGTGATTGATTTTGAAGTATCCGGTCTTTTACTTCGCTGCTGCTAGTGGCTTCGATTGACATTTCAAGAATTTTTACAATATCATTCATTTTGCTAATAATCGCATCTACAGAAAGCCCGCTTCTTTCACTTTCATACAAAACAGCAAGTTCGTAAAGTGACATATTGCTTCCTTTTGCGTAACAATATATCTCCTTTGCTGTAATGAACGGAACTTTAGGGTCAATTTGCGACATAACAGGCAAGATAGGGTGCAGTTGTACTATTTCTGAGTTAATAGAAATGAAATCAAACGCCAGTTCTTCTTTTGATTTTACATTAATAAGGGACTTTTCGTCTTTATGTGATAGGTTGATAATATAATCATGTTTTAGCTCACAATTAATTTTATGAATTATAGATTTTGAATCTGAATCATCGCACATAATAAGCGTTTCAAAAAAACCGCCGTCTACTGATATATTAAACCCCATATAATCAGTAATTTCTATCATACCGCCGCCTACGGATAAAGCAGTTAAATGATATAGTTTATTATCAGATGAGACAAACTCTATGTAATATGCGTTAGGGTGTCCTTCACCTATTTCTTTTACCTCGAATATGCAGTCAATTCCTGCTTCTTTTGTATATTCGTAAGCATCGGGAATCCTTTTGTCATCAGTTTCAAATCCCAATATCCCTGCAAGTAAACCTATATCAGATCCTTGGCTTTTATATGTAGTAGCAAGGGAGCTTTTAGAATCGAACGAGAATTTGACCTTCTTGACATTTTTATTGTAGGCAAGCTGTCTTACCACATTTCCAATTCTAACTGATGCGGCTGTATGTGAACTTGAATGACCTATCATAACAGGTCCGATTACATCATTAAAAATACTTGGATACTGCTTAATGTCAATCATCTCCGTCCCCATTAGTTATCTATTGTATTGCAAGGATAATGCGGTATTAATTCCCATGCTTCTTAGCATTTTGCTCTTTCGCAAATTTTCTGGCGTTTTTCACTCCTCCGACCCCTTTAAACATTTCATTAATTTTGGCATGTTCAATTTGTCTTGAATTTAGACCATCATATCCAGCTTCTTTTTTTAATTTTTGATAACTTAAAAACCTGTCGAGAGAAAGGCTTCCATCTTTGATAGCTTTTTGGACGGCACAATTCGGTTCGTTGTTGTGTGAACAATCATTAAATTTGCACATCATCGCAAAGCCATCAATATCTGAAAATGATTTCGAAAAATCAGCACTTTCTATGCCAATTTCTCTCATACCGGGTGTATCAATAACCATACCACCCTGTTCAAGCATAATAATTTCACGCTTTGTTGTTGTATGTCTACCTTTATCGTCGTTTCTTAATCCGCCTGTCTTAATGCTTCTATCCTCAATTAAACAGTTGATAAGTGTAGACTTCCCGACGCCTGATGAACCTATAAATGCAATTGTTTTACCTTCTTCAACATAATCTAATATCTGTACATAACCCTCTTGATTAAAGCTTGATGTTATGACTATATCTGCGCCGATTGCGACAGAATTAACCTCGTTAAGTCTTTCATCAATATCATCACATAAATCAGACTTAGTCAAGACAACAACAGGAGTTGCACCACTGTCCCATGAAATTGACAAATAGCGTTCAATGCGGCGAAGATTAAAATCATTATTCAATGACATGCATATAAACACTGTGTCAATATTACTTGCTATCACTTGGCTGTCGTTTGAAGTTCCTGCTGTTTTTCTAATAAATGCGCTTTTTCTTGAAAGCACATGATGTATTATAGCATTGCCTTCTGTATCGGTAGTTCTGTCTATCATTACAAAATCGCCAACCGACGGATAATCTATAAGACTGCTTACATCAAAACGAAATTTACCAGAAACCTCAGCTGTTATCTCACCATTCTCGCACATAATCTTATACATATTTTTATGTTGAGAAAAAACCCGTCCAACGTAAAAGTCCGGATACAAATTAGCTTCTGTTAAAAAAATATTGTTAAATCCAAGTTTTTCTAAATCAATTTTCAATTTTTACCATCCTAATATTTTAAAGCTTTAAAGTTACAATGCCGGCAACGGCATTTTCATCAGTAATATCAATCACTCCAAAAGAACGCCGCCCATTAGTCCCTTTATACGTAATGCTCCCGGGGTTCATAAATAAAATTTCACTGTCATAAAATATATCAGCTTTATGAGTGTGCCCAAATAAACAAATATCTACAGATTTTTCTTTAGCTGCGGATATTATTTTACTATAGCCAGATTTTACTGAATACAAATGCCCATGAGTGATAAATATTCTTTTGTTCGCAATCTCAAATACATGTTCTTCTCTTCCGATATTGTCAACATCACAATTTCCAAGCACGTTGTAGAAATTAATGTTTGAATAAATATATTTATACTCATCGACATCATCGTAACCGTCTCCCAAATGGATTATACAGCCTACATAAGCGATTATTTTGTCGAGTGCTTTATCAATACCGTATGTTTTTTTATGCGAATCACTAAATACAGCTATTTTCATTTAAGATAACCTTTATTGGCTATTTCTTCAAGCTTTTTTGCCATATCTCTAAGTGCTTTCCCTCTATGGCTTATACAGTTTTTTAAGTTGATATCCATTTCAGCAGAAGTCATGCCATATTCTTTAACATAAAATATAGGGTCATATCCAAATCCATTTTCGCCCTTTGGATCGTAAGCTATATGCCCTTCAAAAACACCTTCTGCCGTTATAATATCTCCGTTTGTAAGAGCGCAGGCTATAACGCAAACAAAGCGCGCTGTTCTTTTTTCAAACGGCACATCTTTAAGCATTTTAAGTATTTCCAAATTTCTTATAGAATATGGTGTGTCAATGCCTAAAAACATTGCTGAATGGACACCGGGTTTTTTATCAAGGAAATCTATTTCAATTCCTGAATCATCTGCAAGGGTTGGTTTTTCGGTTATTTTCATAATGCCGGAAGCTTTTTTGACAGCATTTTCACAAAAGGTATTGCCATCCTCTTCTATTTGGTTGGCAATACCTAATTGTTTCATCGTGATAATGTTATATCGTGAATCACTCATTATCTTACGAATTTCTTTTAATTTGTTTTCGTTAGATGTAGCAAAAACTATATCTGTCATTTAATTACAGCTCCGGTTCAATAAGTCCATATTCTCCGTCTTTGCGTGAATACACGACATTAATCTCATCTGTGTTTGAATTTCTAAACATAAAGAAGTCGTGACCTAATAAATCCATCTCCATAACCGCTTCTTCCGGGTCCATAGGTTTGAGCGCAAATCGTTTTATTTTCTTTATAGCAGACCGTACTTCATCAGAGACATCTTCCTCTTTAAACGTTGTTTCATATTCATGCAAGAAAGAATGGTCTTTTCTAGATTTTTTCTTGAGTCTGTCCTTGTATTTGACCATTTGGATATCAATTTTATCTACTATTTCGTCTATGGCTGTAAAAACATCAACCGAAGAAACAGCGGCTCTTAAAGTGCGTTTTTGGAGTGGTACAACAACTTCAACAGTGTAGTTGTTTTTAACTTGTCCAAATGTAGCATGAATATCCGCATTTTCAGGGAGAATTCTTTCAAGACGCCCCATTTTCGCAGTAAACCTGTCCTTCATATTTTCTGTTACTTGAATTCCTTTACCAATAAAACTATATTTCATAGTAATGTACCCCCTTATTGATTCATATTCAAAGTGTGCTAGATAATTCGACAAAATAGAGATATCGAATGCACCCTATAGAATATAATAATATATTTTTGGTATTTAGTCAAATTTTTCATTCTTACCATATCTTAAATAATCGCTTAAAGTAGCCCGTTATCTTCTTTATTCCTTCACATCTTTTTATAACATCTGCGTAAACCATTCGCCAAGTAATTTTGATGTTTTCTAATTCCTCGGGTGTTATACCGTTTTGGCTGAATTTAGCTTTGTAATATATATCTACAGAGTCCGTTATTTGCAAACGTTCAACGCTATAGTTGTATATTGGCAGTCTGTTAACAAAGTTCGCCGGTGTTTCATGCGCCTTTTTGACATACCCATCATAAGCCCATACTTTCAAAATCTTATCAAAATATGCAACTGCTTGACCACTTGCAGGCATTTTATTTGTTCTGATATAAAACAGCCCCATTTTTAATCCTTTATAAATAAGCAGCAACGCCGCCAAACTTAACGCTGAAAGAGCGGCAATTACAATTGGACCTAGTGGTTCTCTGTCGCCTCGTGTACCAAAAAATCCATCTTGGTTATTGCTTTGAGGTATGTTTGTTTCATCTCCATCTCTGTCAGCACGTGCAGCAACGTCCATTGCAAAGCCCCAAAGGTCAAAATGTTCGTCAAACCAAGGATCATCAAGGAAATCTTGTGCAAATATATCAAAGTCAGGGGTTACGCCAATTCTTGAATAGTGCTGAGGAGGCGTAGGTTCGAAAGGAAGCCATCCAAACCCTTCCAAGTAAACATCAACCCATGCATGAGCATGTTCTCCTGTTACAAGGAAGTAATCATCGTTAACTCTTGTTGAAGGCAATAGATAGCCTACAACATATCTTGTTGGAATACCAACACATCTTAAAAGAATAGCCATAGCTGATGCAAAATACGTACAATAGCCTTCGTCCATTTCAAATAAGAAATAATCAACAAAATCCTCTCCAAATGGTAAGCTGTCAACATTTAGGCTGTATCTGAAATTTTCCCGTAAAAATCGTTCAACCGCTTGTGCTTTTTCAAAATCTGAAGTTAATCCCTCCGTTATTTCTTTTGCCAGGTCAAAAACTCTTTGCGGTAATGTATCTGGAAGCTGAGTAAATCTAGCTCTCACTTCTCTTGCATATGCTTCCCATTGTTCATAAATTACTCTAAGTTCAGATGAAAGAAGATCATCATGATTATTAAGCATGTAAGAATAAAAGCCTTCATGTGCAATTTCCAGAATAGATTGAATAAATGGGTTGTTATAATCAATTCTTGTATGAGTAAATGAATATCTTGTGTTTTGAGGCAGAACGGTGGTTGACCTAATGGTGTTGTTACCGTTTATCATAATTTCTACTTCCGGCTGCCAATAAATTTCTAAATTTCTGTCTGATCTATTTGCTGTAAAAAGTGAACCTGTTCTCATTCGTCCAATGTCAATAGTAACTTCGTTGTTAAATTTAAACGGAGCAACACCCTCTACCTCTTCAACCCAGTTTAAATATGAAATATATGCATTACTAGTTAGAAATGCGGGAACTTTATCCGGGCTTATATAAATAGGCATCATTGTGTCGAAATCAAAATAGACACCCCTGTTTTCAGCCGCCCTAAAAACATTTTCAGTGAAAACATCAAGATTTTGGTGATATGCAAGTCCATAAAGGTCATCTCTAGTGGATATAAATGAAAGCGCAAGCAGAAATCCATAATCTTCATAGTCTCTAATGCCGGGTAGCCCCCAAACATGTGGGCTTAAAAAGCTTTTAAGAGCTTCTGCGTATTCAGCTCTAAATCCGAATTCATTATCAAAATAAGGCTCAAACTCGTTAAAAGTTCCGAGCCATCTGTCGCCAGTGTATGTATCCATAAATCCGCCTATAAGATAAATTCGCTCGTCGCTCCAAACTCGCATTACCTCGTGGCGGTTTAATCGAACTTGCCCTCCAAGCCGTCCGCTTGAATCCCCAAAGCCGGATGTGTGCAATGAAAAATACTTAGGGTTAAATGTGAAATGTAAAAAATCTTGAACAGAAACTATTGGATTTGAAAAAAAAGCAGCAACACCTTCACGATTATAGGTTATATCTGGCTTAGGCATATAAATAGATATAGCTAAAATCACAGCACAAACAGGTATTGAAAAAAGAACAAGTTTGTTATTTGAATCCCTTTGCTGTTTTTCTTTTGATGCGCTGTTTAATTTGCGAACAAAAAGTACCAACATGGCAAGCAAAAACATAAGAATATAAAAATCTTCAAAAGGGAACCCGAAAGACCAACTTATAATAAAAATTGTAGCCCCTAAGAAAAACAAAGGATAGAAACTGAACGACCAATATATTGAAATTGAAGCAAGTAAAACGACTAAAAATGCAATCCCTGAAATAATTATAAGTGAATATCCCGGGCTGTAGTCTATGTATCCGAGCGAAAACAAAATCGTATTATGAAACATTTGAACCACAGGATAAGTAATCGTTTCAGACCATTCATCCGCAAATGTTTGAGCATAGCCAAAAATTATTGCAAGTGAAATAACAGCGCAAGAAGTTATCAAAGTTTTTTTGTTGAAAAATATAAAAGCAGTCAGCACGGTAAACATAAGGCACATCCAAAAAATACTTGTAAGGGTATAATCAAGCAAAGTCCCCATAAGTATTGTAACAACCAAAGGAAAGGTGCTTAATATGCCTAAAGTAATGTATATTACAGCATCCAAGATTCTTGTTTTTAGATTTTCATGCACTTTCGTTCACCTGCTTTGTACTATTTTCAGTAATCGAGACACTGAAACAATGTATCCCAACTGTCTCAAGCTCACGAATCATGCCCTCACTTAGCCTTAAACAGTTAAAGTAAACTAAAATAACGTTATGTCCTAATTTCTTGGCTTCAATAAGATTTTGGCAAACTATTTCCGTTAGGTTAGGGGTAAAAAAGACGATATTGCCAATTTCATCCTTGTTTTTAATTATCTTTCTTAAAATATTTTCAGGCGGGATATGGGAATCAAATTCTGCTTTTGCTAAAATTGGTCTTAACGCATGGAAATCTCTGATCCCGGCACAATTAAATATATTGATACTATCAGATGCATAAATCAGATCAGCGTGCATCTGTCTATCAGTTATATGCCTTATGACTGATAAAACACGACCCATTATACCATCCTCGTACATTGTTCTTTTTTCAGAGTCTTTAACCGGCAATTTTGACATATCTAAAACCATAACAACGGCATTATTCCCACTAGCCTGGTGTCTTTTAACAAGCAGCTCGCATCGCTTTGCTGAAAGCTTCCAATGCACCTTTTTTAAGCTGTCAGAGGGTGTAAACTTTCGTATATCTGCTATTGTATAGTAGTCATCCATTATGGATGCTTTTTTTGCATCTTCTCTCATAGTTAATTCGACTTTGACCGGAAATGATAAAACGGGAAAAGTTTTTGGGTATACAAGAACAAAATCATCAGATTCTATCTTTTTCTTGAATGTAAAAAGCTTTAAAACATCAAAGATTTTAATATGATCAACACCGATATGAAATTGTCCTCTATATTTACAAGAATAGCTGACTACTTTTTCTTCAATACTTCTGCTGGAAATCTTTTTTATAAATATAATATTAGGGATTAAAACGCCGATATCTGCCTCCGCAAATACAAGTTCAAGTTCATGAACCGGTAAAAAACTGTGATTTTCGAGCATAACAATTATATCACTGTCGTCGCCTTTTGTTATTGCGCTATGTCTAAAGAAATGCCGGACAGAAAGCCCTTGTATAGCTATAAATGCATGTAAAAATGACAAAATAGGGATGATAATGAGGACATAAAGCATGGCATATGCTGTGTCCGATTCGGTCATAAATATAAATGCCGCCGCTAAAGTTAAGGCTAAAATATAAGCAAATCTGTTTCGCTTCATCCTACTCTTATTCCCTCTATAGCTTCTTCAATTACGTTAACACTTGTTACTTTGCGCATTTGCGCCTCTTGGCGCATAACCATTCTATGTGCAAGGACATGCGATGCCATTTTGACAACATCGTCTGGGGTTACAAAGTCTCTTCCGTTATACAGTGCCCAAGCTTGTGCTGCCTTATAGAGATTTAAAGAACCCCTTGGGCTTGCCCCAAGCTCAACATATCTGTGCCGTCTTGTTTGATCAACGACGGAAACGATGTATTCGGTTATTTTTTCGTTAACAAAAATGTTCTCAACTGCTTTTTGAATATCTGATACTTCATTACAATTAATAACAGCTGGCAGCATGTTAAGTGGGCTTTCACCTTTGAACCGTTCTAAAATAAGGGCTTCTTCCCTCAGTGTTGGATACCCTATCGAAATTCGCATGAAAAACCTGTCAAGCTGTGCTTCCGGAAGAGGAAACGTCCCTAAATATTCAACCGGGTTTTGTGTAGCCAAAACCATAAACGGCTGGGGTAGGGTATATGTATTTCCATCAACAGTAACTTGGCGTTCTTCCATAGCTTCAAGAAGGCTCGATTGAGTTTTTGGAGACGTTCTATTAATTTCATCCGCAAGTATAAAGTGGCTCATTATAGCACCCTCTTTATAGTCCATAGTGCCTGTCGCCATATTATAAACCGAGAATCCTGTAATATCAGAAGGCATAATATCGGGCGTAAATTGAATTCTCCTAAAAGTTCCATCAACAGATTTCGCAAGCGCATTAGCAAAACTTGTCTTACCGACACCCGGAACATCTTCTATCAGTAAATGACCACGGCACAAAAGGCAAATAAGCCCAAGTTCAACAGCTTCTCTTTTTCCTATCATGACCTTTTCCATATTGTCAACTAGTTCATTAAGCCTATTTGAATAATTTTCCATTAACTAATTTGCCCCTTTGCCCTTCAAATTAATGACTATTTCATCTTAAATCTAAATCTTTATTGACCAACTATCGGCTTTCTGGTTCTTTTTCTTGTTAACATAACAAGTCCATTACCCATCATACCGACAATGTTTACGCTTATTCTGTCTTTTTTAAGCTCGTCTTCAAGCTCTTTCATTATTATAACTCTATTTTCTTTAAAACGCAAATCTATAAAATCAATGAGAATCATTCCCGATAAATTTCTTAACCGAATCTGTCTTGCTATTTGAACGGCGGCTTCTCTATCAACTTTAAGAGCAGTTTTTTGCTGTGAGCTTTTACCAATAAATTTGCCGGAGTTAACATCAATTAAAATGCCTGCTTCTGCGTGATCAATAACAATAAATCCACCGGATTTAAGCCAAACTTTTTTGCTGAACACTTCTTCGACCTGACCTGTTAAAAAGTGTTCTGAAAAGATTGGCGTATCGCCTGTATAGAGCTCAACATCTACCTCTCTTATACTTGCAGTGGTTGATTTCACTTTTTGAATCTCACTTTGGTCATTTAGCACTATTTTGTCAACATTATTTGTCAAAAGTGAGCTGATTGTATTGGATAAAAAATATTCTTCTTTTTGTATTATGTTAGGAGCAGTCGAGAACTCCGCTTTTTTAATAATACGTTCATACTTTGTAACAAGCTCTTCAATTTTTTCAGATAATTCATCTTCTGAAACGTCCTTGCAGCCGGTTCTTATTACAACGCTAAACCCTTCCGGTAGAAGGCTTGACACTATCTTTTTGAGTCGTTTTCGTTCTAACACATTTTCTATTTTTTTTGAAATGCCTATATCTAGTTTTTCACATTTAAAAATTACAAAATAGTTATTTGAAACAGATATTTGCGTTGTTGCGGCAGCACCTTTTTCACCTGTTCCTTCTCGAGTAATTTGTATTAAAATATGGTCGTTAGGCTTGAATTTTTTTCCATCACAAATTAAGCGTTCTTTTAAGTCGCTTAAATCAAGAAATACGTTTTTAGCAAGACCTATATCAATGAAAAGGAATTGGTTTTTTAAGACGTTTTTAACAACGCCCAAATAAATATTGCCAACAATAGCATTACTTTCGTTTTGTCGGTCGTCAAGCAAAAGCTCAACAAGACGTCCATCTTCGACCAACGCAGTTTGTACTGTTTCATTATCAAAATTTATCAGTATATTCTTCATTTGTTATCAATCACTATGCTTCATCAATAGATTTTTTAATTGCAAAAATAATTTTGTTAACGTCAGCTAATGCGCCTTTTCCCAAGTCGCCGCAAGCAAGGCGTGATTCTTTAGGATCAACAAATTGATAGTCAAAGCTTTTTAATTTGCATATGTTATTTTGTGTAATAATATTTTCATACATTGCAGTGTTCATCGCAGGGCAAATTATAACAGGTTTATTTTTAACAGCCATAACAACCGTCGAAAGCATATCATCCGCAACCCCGGAAGCTATCTTCCCGATAATGTTTGCAGTAGCTGGGGCGATAACAAAGCAATCTGCCTTTTGAGCAAGGGAAATATGCCTAACGTCGTTGTAGGCGATTTCTTCAAACATATCAATGTATACTTTATTCTTTGTCAAAGTTTGAAAGGTAAGCGGTGTAATAAATTTTGCCGCCGCAGTTGTCATAATAACATTAACGTTGATTTTGTCTTTAACAAGAATATTTGCAATTTCCGCTGCTTTATATGCTGCGATACTGCCGGTAACCCCTAAAACAACTTCCTTCAAAATTGGTTCAACTCCTTACGGATTGTCGCATCTACTATAGCAGATGCTATGTCTGACTTACTTGAATACTCAACGTAGTTCCTGTCTTTATCTATAAGATACCCTATATGCTGCTCGTTTGAAATATCTTTTAAGTCATTTGCAAGAACAAAACTGCATTTGTTTTTGGTTAAAATCTGATACCCGCTGTCAATCAGTTTTTCTAGCGGTACGCTGTTTAGAAGCTTAAAGCCAACAAGTGTTGATTTTGGTGAAAACGATTGAAAAAGCGAGATTATTTTTGGCGTGCGCTCCATAAATAGAAGCATGTTATCTATATTAGAACTAATTTTGCCGTCGCCGCATAAGTCCAGTTCAGAATTTTTAAGTAATGATAGAATTTGTGAACTCACATCTTGATTGTTAAGCTCTTTAATTGTATCAAGATTTGATATAACCAAATCAATAAAACTTGAAGCAGACAAAACTGACCCAACACGATAGTCGCTAACTGCCATGCAGTGGACGATAATATCAATGCAGGTGTTAGAAAGCACTGTTTTTATTGCAGTTTCAAGGCTTAAAACGTCATCAATATGTATTATTTCGGCTTTGTTAGAGTTAGGTTTAACTGCTGATCTGTTGCAAATATAAAAAATCTTGTCAATGCCGGGTTTATCAGCAAAACAGTCAGCAATTAAACTGCCAAGTTTTCCGGTTGACATGTTTGATATGCTTCTAACCGCATCAATCTTTTCGGTTGTGCCGCCCGATGTAACCAATATATTCATTTTTATCCAACTTCTCCTATAGGCTTCCGTTTTCTCCAAACAAAGCTAATCTTTTAATGCGGACATCACCGGGGGTGTATGATATTCCGAGTTTTTCGCATATAATTTCAGCTATAACATCTGCTTTTAAATTGGAAGCACTTCCTGTGTCAATTAAAGTGTTTACTGCAACTGGAAATTCCAATAGGGTTAATTCGTGTATCATTGGTCTAACATCGACCTGTTTATCACCTTTTTTGCTCGTTCTTGTAATGATAATTTGGCTTTCTGTTAATATTTCATCTATTGCTTTTCGCAGCCCACTTTTGGTAATTGTTTCAGGAAATACAAGTTCATAGCTAGCTGAAGAAAGAGATGCAGCGGCATTTTTTTCGCCTGTTGTAAGCCTTCGCACATTTACTACTTTAAGACCGTTAGGCATTGTTAAGTTGAATTTTTCAATGGTATCGCAACAGTCGAGGATATTTGTAAATTCAACATCGACAATCTCCCCAATGCTTTCAACTCCAACAGAAAGCGGAAGAGCAAACGACATAATTTGATGAGGGTTAAACCCTTGAGAATACGCAACCGGAAGGACGCTTCGCTTTACAGCACGTTGGAATATCTTTAAAAGATCAAGATGTCCAATAAATTTCATTGCGCCTGTTTTTTCAAATTTAATGCGGTATATTAATTTCTCATTCTCCAAAACAAGCACCTCCTAAAAATGAATCTGCGCCGCAGCCTACGCATGCAATACGGCAATGAGATGTCGTTTTTTCTTCATAAGCTTTTTTACGTTCATTAATTAAAAACTCTTTAGAAACGCCAATGTCTATATGTTCCCAAGGCAGTATTTCATCATAATTTCTTTCACGCAAATACTTGGTTATGTCGATAGACGTTTTTTCAAAAGCATCAAGCCATAGATCATATTTGAAAAACTCAGTCCATCCATCAAATCTTGCACCCATTCCCCATGCTTTAACAATCGCACGGATGACCTGTCTGTCTCCTCGTGACATAATTGCTTCCATAACGCTAGTCCCTGCACAGTGATAGCTGTAGCGTATTTGCCGTTTTGTCAAGCTTCTCTTTATCAAACGCTGTTTGTCCATTAAAGTTTCGTAATCATCCTGTTTGTCCCATTGAAACGGCGTAAACGCTTTAGGTATAAAGCATGATGTGCTCATAGTGACAGAAGGACTAATTTTTCTATTGCCAACTTCATAATATTTTTCGACTATCTTCTCGGATAATTGTACAATTCCCTCTAAATCTTGATCTGTTTCGGTCGGTAGACCTAACATGAAATACAGCTTTATTCTGTTCCATCCTCCTGCAAAGGCAATCCCGCTTCCTGTTAAAATTTCATCTTCGGTAATTCCTTTGTTTATAACGTTTCTAAGCCTTTGAGTACCTGCTTCAGGTGCAAAAGTTAGGCTTGATTTTCGCACATTTTGTACCTTTTCCATAAGTTCAAGATTGAAAGCATCTATTCTTAGAGACGGAAGCGAAATGCTGACTTTTTCATCCTCAAAGCGGTCTATTATACCTTCAGCAAGCGGTTTGAATTCGCCATAGTCACCTGTTGACAAGGAAACAAGCGATATTTCTTCATGCCCGCTGGAATCTAGCAGCTTACCTGCTTGCTCAAGCAGCAAATTACAGCTCCGCTCGCGAACAGGGCGGTAAACATACCCTGCTTGGCAAAAGCGGCATCCTCGAACGCATCCTCTGAAAACTTCAAGTGTAACTCTATCATGCACAACTTCAATAAGCGGAACTATTTGTTTTTCCAGAAAGAAATAATCATCTAAATTCTCGGCAATAACTTTGCGAATTTTTGTTTTTGCCTGTGGGTTATTTGGTACAAAAGAATCTATTGAACCGTCAAGTTTATAGCTGACATCATAAAACTTAGGCACGTAAACTCCTTCGACATTAAGCAGCATTTCAAGAAAATCATCCCGTGTTCCGCCGTTAGCCTTGTTTTCATTATACAAGTCCATTATTTCATCAAGCGCAGCCTCGCCTTCGCCAATATAGAAAAAATCAAATATTTCAGCCATAGGTTCAGGGTTATAGGTACAAGGACCTCCGCCGCAAATTATAGGGTCGTTTTCTGTACGATCACAAGAATATATCGGAATATACGCAAGATCAAGCATATTTATGATGTTAGTGTAGCTCATTTCATACTGTAACGTAAAGCCAACAAAATCAAACTCTTTAAGATTTGCCTTTGTCTCAAGAGAAAAAAGCGGAATTTTATTTTCCCGCATAACAGATTCCATATCATTCCAAACAGCAAAACATCTTTCGCAATAAACATCATCTCTTCGGTTTAAGAAGAAATAAAGTATTTGAAGACCTAAATGGCTCATTCCTATTTCATAAACATCTGGAAAGCATAGTGCAAAGTGGATTTTTATGTCTTCAACAGTCTTGTTTATGGCATTAACTTCGTTTCCTATGTATCGTGCAGGTTTTTCAACTTTTAGCAGTAAGGTGTCGCTAATATTCATTTTATCTCTCCATTGTGAAATTGGTAGGTTATTGCTGTTTTTAGAGTATAACACATAGATTTGATGCAGACAAGAGAAACAAAGAGCTGTCAAAAGTTGGTAAACTGTCAAATAGTACATTATCTGCTTGGTTGTTTCATGCCGTAATATTCTTGAAAAGCTGAGTTGTTGCTTGATCAGGCGCAATTTTTGAGCCTATAGTTTCATCTTGAGGTATATCATCCTGCTTGTCTTTTATAATCCAACACACAAGCTTGTTAAGCGGTATAATAAATGAAATCAGAGCAAGCATAGTTATTGTGTTAAAAATAACATGAAAAACAGACATTTGTATAATCGGATCGACTATTAATCCTTGATACCACGGAACAAGAATATCTTGCAGCGGCCAAACAATTGCTAAGAATAAAATAGCCCCCAATAAATTAAATAACACATGGAAAAGCCCAACTCTCTTTGCGTTTCGATTGCCCGGTAAAGATGCAACTATAGCAGTAAAGCTTGTACCCAAATTTGCACCGATTACAATAAAAATAGCCGATTCAAATGGAAGCAATCCGCTTGCAACCATAGCTACACTAATCCCTATTGCAGCAGAGGAAGATTGTATCAAGGCAGCAAATAGCGTCCCTATAAGAAATAACCAAAGCGGAAAAGTGATTCTTGCAAACACTCCTTCAAAATAACCGACAATAATTTCGTTGCTGCCCAGTGCTGAACTCATCATACCTAAGCCTATAAACAAAAGACCAAATGTTATAAATATATTTGCAATTTTGATACTTTTTTCATTTTTTGTTGCAAGGTGCATTACTGCCCCAACAAAAACAAGAAACATGATAAAGTATCTGATTCTAAATGTTGAAAACACGAACAGAAGTGATGTTAAACTGCTGCCTATATTTATGCCCATAATCAATCCGGTTGCTTGCAAAAGAGTTAACATTCCGCCGCTGATTAAACTTATTATAATGACAGTTGTAGGGGTAGAAGATTGGGTAATTCCTACTGCGGCTATACCTAAACCTGCATTGGTAAAACGGTTTTCTCCTGTTTTTTTAAAAAACTTATTCAGCTTTTCAGATGGTCTGCCAAATATTTTTGAAAGCATAACAATTGCCAGCAAAAATACACCTACGCCTATAAATAGCTCTAAAATTGAAGTTATAATATCCCAAAACATAACGATGTTCCTCCATAAATAATAGTTTATATAGATTTGTTGAGCGAATGCAACAATGCTAACCATAACGAGTTAGTTTGCGCTAACTTATTAAGGTTAGCACAAACTAACTCATCTGTCAATGGATATTTTAGAAAATTTTCTTCAACGCACCCCGAAGACCTTGGATATTAGTATAAATACCAAAAAATATTATTGGAAAAACCGTTGTTTTATGTTATAGTTAGTAAACTGAAAAAACAAGATGCTGTAAAAGCACATTCGGGGGAACAAAATGGTTACTTTTGAAGCAGATAATATTGACTGGAAAAACTTTTTACTTCCTTATGAGCAAATGGTAAACGAGCTTATAGTGAAGTTTGAAAACATATCTAAATCATTTGAATATACGGGAGAACCGTCGCCGATAGAGCATGTTTATGGCAGAGTTAAAACGGCTTCGAGCATTTTGGAAAAGGCGAAGCGTAAAAACATCGCTATAAGGGATATTAAAAAAGAAGTGGAAGATATCGGCGGAATAAGGCTAATTTGTCGTTTTGTTGAAGATATAGACAGGATAATTTATATAATAAGATCACATGAAGATCTTGAAGTAATAAAAGAGCTTAATTATGTAGAAGACAAAAAAGCTAGTGGATATAGAAGCTATCACATTAAGATTAAGTATAAACTATATACAATGAGCGGTCCCAAAGAGCTTATTTGTGAGCTTCAAATCCGAACATTAGCTATGAATTTTTGGGCAACAATTGAACATTCATTGCGATATAAGTATAAGGATAATATGCCTGAATCCATTGTGGAACGCTTAAGAAGCTCTGCCGAGGCTGCTTTTAACCTTGACAAAGAGATGAGCACTATTCGAGACGAAATTCTGGAAGTGCAAAGATATCAAATTGTTAAGAACGAACTTACTGAACAATCGATGGAGAAGTTGGACGAGCTCGAAGGTTCAATGGAAGCCGACAAGATTAATGATCTTCGAAATGAGCTTCATGAATTGCTTGCAGAGAGCGATTTATTCAAGCTTCAAGAGTTTTATAGAAGGCTTCGTATAACAAGAAAGATTTTCAAGCTCGAAACATAGGCAAGGATTAAATACTTTGGGAGGTTTTTACAAATGAAAGACACAGATAAGAACTTTATCACTGTTTCAATAGGCGGAGAAATGTTTGAGTTAATAAGCGATGAGAGCGAAGAATATATAGTAAATCTTGCCAGATATGTAAACAAAAAAATAGTATCTGTGAATAAAAACACCAGAAGTGTATCAACAAATTCAGATATGATGCGAATTTTAGCTACTGTTAATGTTGCGGATGATTATTTTAAAGAAAAAGCTGAAAATGTAAGACTTAACGATGAAGCCAAAACAAACCAAAGCCTCCTTGATCTTTTGCGTGAAGAAAATGAGTTTCTTCAAAAAGAAAATAAACGCTTTGCTGAAGAAAACGCAATATTTTCTCAGAAAATTTCTGAATTTGAAAGGCTGGCTTTGAAAAACGAAAAAGAACAGGTAAAAGGACATACCAAGCGATAACGCTTTGATTGTAGAGAGGTAAAATGAATGGGTAATATACATATTCCGGCACTTCTTTCACCTGCGGGAAGTGTTGGCGCACTATATGCTGCTGTAAATGGCGGATGTGATGCCGTTTATTTAGGCGGTGAATTATTTAGTGCTCGAATGGCAGCAGATAATTTTGCTGATGAAGACATTTCAAGCGCAATAGACTACTGTCATCTTCATGGCGTTAAAATATATGTTACAGTTAATACGCTTTATAAAAATACTGAACTTGAACCACTTTTTAAGTTTTTGGAGTTTGCATATTCAAGAGGCGCAGATGCTTTTATATTTCAAGATTTAGGCGCGGCAACTCTTGCCAGTGAAACATTCCCAGATATTGAAATTCATGCAAGCACTCAAATGAATACTCATTCTTTAGCCTGCGCTCGTTTTATTAAAGAAGCGGGCTTTTCTCGTTTAATTTTAAGCCGAGAGCTCAACCTTAAGCAAATAGAAAACATCACAAAAAATAGTGGTGTGGAAACAGAGATCTTTGCGCACGGCGCACTTTGTGTAGGGTTTTCCGGGCAATGTTTATTAAGCAGTTTTGCCGGAGGGAGAAGCGGTAACAGAGGTCGCTGTGCACAGCCTTGCCGGCTTAAATATAAGCTTTGCGACAGCCGAGGTAAGAAAATGGCTGATGGTTATCTTCTTAGCCCTAAGGATATGACAATACTTGATAATCTTAAAGAAATTGCCGTTTCTGGTGTGTCAGCCTTGAAAATTGAAGGAAGAATGAAAACGCCGGGATATGTATACACTGTAACATCAACATATAGAAAGTATCTTGATATTATTAATAATGGTTCGGTCGATATTAATGAAAACGACGTTGAAAAACTTTTACAAGCTTTTAACAGGGGTGGAAGTTTTAGCGACGGCTATATAAAAAACTACAGCGCACTCAATATGATGAGCATTGAAACACCAAAGAATTCAGGTGTTTTAATAGGTATTGTTACAGGTTACGAGCCTAAGTTTAAACGTGTTTTTATAAAAACCGACAAGGAACTTGTTCCCGGAGACGGTGTGGAAATCTGGACACAAAAAGAACCACATGTAGGGTTTGGCGTTAACGTACATGCAGCTGCGGGGGAAACGGCAGCGTTTATGGCGCATGGCGATATATCTGAAGGGGATAGAGTATACAGAACATTTGATAAAAAGTTTACTGATGATCTTAAAAATGTAGGCATCCGGGAGTATCCTGATGTTAAAAAAATTGATATAGCTGTATCTGTTAGTGCAAAAATTGATGCACCTATCAAAATAAAAATCGAATGCAGCAGAGTTTCAGTTGAAATCCAAGGAGATATTGTTCAATCTGCGCAAAATGCCCCTTTAACTTCCGATCGGCTGTTTGCTCAAATAAGCAAACTTGACACCTATCCGTTTAATATTAATTTTACAGACTGTGATGTTGATGATAATATTTATATGGCGATAAGTGCCGTAAATGAAGTGCGCCGCAATGCGTTTGCAAGATTTTCTGAAGAACTTTTAAGTAGTTATAGGCGTCCAGAAGTTATTTCTAGTGTTAGTTATAATCATAACGAAAAAGATATTATTTCCGAGAAAAAACTCTCTATTTCTGCCATTACAAAAGACCAATTATATGGATGTTTAATAGAGGGAGTAAACAGAGTATACGCTGATATTTCAAACATTTCACTTGATGATATCAACAGTTTGATCAAAAAAATGCATGAATATGGTATTGAACTTTATCTCTCTCTTCCAAGGATTGACGTTGAGGACAGTCTTTCATCAATAGTTTCTATAGTTGAAAACACAGCAGTTGATGGGTATTTAATAAGAACTTATGGGCAGCTTCACTTGCTTGAAAATAGTAACAAGGCAAAAGTTCTTGATTCAAACTTCAATGTGCTTAACGGCTTTTCGGCTGATTATTTGCGTAAATTTGCGAATTGCATTACTCCTTCTCAAGAGCTTAACTTAGAAGAGATAAACGCACTTGGCGGGGAAAAGACAGAGGTTATAGTTTATGGGCGGCAAGTGCTTATGGCAACTCGTCAATGTCCTGTTGGTCTTTATGTCGCAGATAAGAAAAATGGTCAGTTCTGTGAAATGAAAGAAAATGCAGATGGATATATTCTTAAAGACGACAAAGGTTCTGAATTTCCGATCATTACAGATTGTGATAAATGCCTTGCTATGGTGCTTAACAGCAGTATGCTGTTTTTGATTGACAAGGCTAATAGCCTAAATAAACTTAGTGCTGAAAGTTTGAGGCTTGATTTTACAACAGAGACTGCTGAGGAAACTAAAAAGATTATCGAATGTTACATTAAAGTTTTGAATGGCAATACTGATGATAAAGAGGTTCTTGAAATTATTGATCAGTACGTCAACTTGGAATTAGTAAATGTTGGACATTTTTATAAAGGGATTATTTAAATGATACTTGACCTTTTCATTATTATAAGCAGATATCTCTTTGTCCTGCTTATAGCTATATTTGCGTGGCAGTCGATAAAAGGGTCTATTGCCATAGATAAAAATGACTATGAGAAGCTTAGACGTTCTGCTTTTTCCCAAAGAGCAGTTATTATTTTCATGCACGCATTAGCCTTTTCAATATTGTCATTTGATAGAGAATCAGGTCTGTTTGATTACCATACGCTAGGATTTGCGGGTGTTACGGTTGTTGTATTAGTCATTGGATCGCTTATTGCTGAAAAAATTTATAAAAATAGTTGTCCGATCATATGGAATTGTATCGTTTTTTTGCTTGATTTAAGCCTAATATCAATATATCGGATTGATGCTTCTTTAGCGGAAAGGCAGTTAATATGGATTGCTGTTGCATTTGGGTGTATGATTATCGTTCCGGTTGTTTTAAAAGTAATTCCTTTTATCGAAAAAATGACATTTCTGTACTTTATCGCAAGTTTTGTTCTTATTCTTTCCCCGTTTTTTATAGGTCGAACGGTTTTTGGAGCTACAAGATGGGTGCAAATAGGCAATATAGGCTTCCAACCCTCTGAGATTGTTAAATTTCTGTTTGTATTTTACCTTGCATCAGCTTTAAAAAATGCCAATACAATAAAGAAACTTATTGTGCCCGGGGTTATGTGCGCACTTCTTGTTTTAATTCATGTGCTTCAGCGTGATTTAGGTGGAGCACTCATATTTTTCTTGACTTTTATGGCTATGATGTATATCGCAAGCGGGAAGTTATCTGTTGTCTTGCTTGGGTTTTCTGCTGCAAGCGCTGCTTCGGTTTTTGCTTATCAAATATTTTATCATGTAAGGGTTCGTGTTTCAGCTTGGAGTAATCCTCTTGCGGATATGGCAGGAGATGGATTTCAGATTTTGCAATCCCTGTTTGCGATAGGAACATGGGGACCTTTTGGAAGTGGATTGACTCGCGGGTTTGTCAGGACTATACCCGTAGTAGTTTCGGATTTCATATTTGCGGCCATCAGCGAGGAATTTGGCTGGATATTTGCCGTGATCCTAATAATTATTTTTATGGTTATATTTTATCGTGGCATAAAAGTTTCGCTTAGTCAAGATGACAGCTATTTTTCCTTGTTAACAGCAGGATTCACTTGTATACTTGCAGTACAAACATTTTTAATAATAGGTGGAGTTACAAAGCTTATACCTCTTACAGGCGTTACGCTTCCATTCGTAAGCTACGGCGGAAGTTCAATACTTGCAAGTGTTCTTATTATTTGCATATTGCAATGGGTATATGGCAAAAGGAGCATGGAAGAACATGAAGAATAACACAAAAAAAGTTGCTTTCGTTATATTTATTATGTTTGCGATAACAATTGGTCATTTAGTGATATATGCTGTTTTTGACAGCACTCGTACTGTTGCAAATCCTTTTAACCCACGTATGCAAGTGGATGATGATACGATAAGAAGAGGCAGTATTCTTGATAGAAGCGGAGTTGTAATTGCGGAGAGCTATAGAACCGGAGATATATACAGCCGCCGTTACCCATTTGGAAGAGCATTTGCACATCCAATTGGATACATGGCAATGGGAAGAGCGGGGCTTGAATCAATTTTTAATTTCGAAATGCAGACACTTAATTTTGAAATATCACAAAGAGTAAATGCGATTTTAAATAATGGTGAGCTTATAGGCAATTCTGTTGTAACAACAATTGATAGCCGTCTCCAAAGTTTAATTCATGAACGAATGCAAGGGCGCAGAGGTGCAGTGGTAGTAATGGAGCCTACGACAGGTAGAATACTTGCGATGGTTTCAACTCCAAACTTTGACCCAAATTCTGTTGCTGCGGACTGGTCTGCACTTATAGTCGATAACGAAAACAGCCCTCTTTTAAATAGGGCAACACAAGGGCTTTACCCTCCGGGATCTGTATTTAAAATAGTTTCAGCACTTGCAATTTTAGAAAATGTTGAGAACTCAATGGACGTGACTTATGTTTGCATAGGAACAGGTGAATTTGCAGGTGACACCATAAGCTGCATGAACAATACAGCACATGGTGAAGTCAATTTAAAAAGAGCCTTTGCGCTTTCATGCAACTGTTACTTTGCTATGATGATAGAAAAAATCGGAATTGAAAAGTTAAATGAAGTAAGCGAGCGAATAGGTTTTAACTCTGCATTTGGGTTTGAGCTTGATTTCAGAAACTCATCTTTTCAAACTGAAGCAGTCCCCGGTGAAAACCTTCTTGCTCAGACTTCGATAGGGCAGGGGAGGACGCTTGTAACTCCTTTGTTTATGGCTATGATAACTTCTGCCGTAGCAAACGATGGCGTAATGATGCAGCCCTTTATTGTTGATCATGTCTTAACAGGTCACGGAGGCATAAGGCGACAAGCAGCACCAACTTCTTTAGGGCAAATTTTCAGTGCTGAGCATGCTGCTTATTTAAACGAGATTATGAACGAAGTAGTAACTCGTGGCACAGGGCGTAATACCGCTGTGCCGGGTCTTGAAATATCAGGAAAAACAGGAACTGCTGAAAACGCAACAGGTTTATCGCATGGCTGGTTTGTTGCATTTGCAGATTCTGATAACCCACAAATTGCTGTCAGTATTATTATTGAGCAAGCCGGAGGAACAAGAGAAGCTCTGGAAATTTCCCGGGAGATATTTGCGCATCATCTTGCTAATAGGAGTTAACTAGGGTGATTCTCAAACAACAGCTCAGCCAAATGCAAGGGCTTTCCGCCGCCAATAGTCATAGCGCTTAGACATCCTGTACAGTAAACACATATATCTTCCAGAGGAAGGGAATTAGCTCGTTCTTTCATCTTATCATGAACTTCCTCATCTGTTAATTCACCTTTATAGCTATATCCACAGCAAACAGAAGCTTCGCCATGACGAGTCGCTTCAATTATTTTTATATCCATTTCTTCAAGTATTTTGCGAACAGCTAAATGAACCTCCGGTTTTTTACGCATAGGGCAGGCATCATGAATCGTTAAAGTCATACCATTATGTTTTGGAAAAGGAAAATCACCGTTTTTAATGATCATTTCCCATAATGTTACGGTTTTAGCTTTGTTGGATAAGTTACCAAATGTTTCATCACAACCGGGACAAGTGTTTATAACAACAGTGCCTTCCGGAACAGGTTCGCCGCTTCTACAGCAGGCATCATAAACTTCAACATTTCCAAGGCTTTTGTTTAGATAATCATATGCTTTTTTTCCAAGATGTGGTTTGCTGTCTGTAAGAGAGCAGCCGGGACTGTATACATACTTGATAAGTATCACCGATCTTTCTTTTGTTATGGGGCATGTCTTGTGTTTGGTACAGAGATAACAATATGATTGTATCATGATTGATGATGGCTTGCAACATTTTTACTCATATATAGTATACTCAAAAGCTTGCTTGAATAAAGTTCTGGCTAATTTATCAAAAATCTAAATTATGTAGGTTTGTCAAACATATGTTACATCACACCGAATAAAAAACACCAAACAACACCTACCGGGGTCAAGCGCCCGTGCGGCTGGTCGCAAAAGAAAGTCGCTTTTGCTGCTCGCTATGCA
>WRBF01000008.1 GCA_009784685.1 Defluviitaleaceae bacterium
AGGTTTTGTGTCAATCGAGGCAAAAATTTGCAGAAATACTGAACGTATTTCAAGAATTTTTAACGAAGAGTGGCGCAAAACCTGCAAAAAGATGAGCGTTTCAGATAGTGGGAACACGCCCTAATCGTTAATTTCCAAAAATTCTCTAAGAGCTTTTAATGCCTCTACTTGACCTTCAGGGTAAGGAACTGTTTTTGGTGGAGGATAGTCAGCACCAAATGTCTCAATAGTGACCGTTTCCATGACCTCAGGTTCTTCAGGTATGCTAAAGTCAGCATCAAACAGTTCTGTGGTGAAACGTGCTGATCTACACTTTACGTTATTAATCCGCCGAACCTCATCAAGTCCTTCAATTACACGTCCGATTACCGAATAGTTCCCGTTAAGCCTATGATTTTCACCTGTCACGATGTAAAACGTTGATGCAATCGAAATTTTTGATGAGCCCCCATAAGGACCTGCCATTCCAACCATACCTTTTGTAAAAGGAGGAAGCTCTTTTTCATATCCATTTGCCGCATATTCTCCATCAATTGCAAAATCATAACCATTTTCAAAGCCGTTACGAGCATTACAATCTGTCATCATAAGGAAATCCTTAACCACACGATAGAAGTTTCTACTGTTGTAGAGTCCTTTTTTAGCCAGATGGACAATGCTGTTAATCGAATTTGGGCAAAGATCATGAAACAGCTCTATTTTGATAAGAGCACCTGAACGCATTTTAATAGACATTATAGGGTTTCTCATGTTATTTCTCCTTGGCTTAACGGCACACTCTTTCACCGCCGAAATAAACAGCCTCAACATTTTTAAGTGCTTTAATATCTTCTACCGGGTTGCCGTTTACGACTAAAATATCTGCTATAGCTCCTTTTGCAAGCAAACCTATTTGACCTTCCATATCTAAAACTTTAGCACAGTTGGATGTTCCCGTAGCAATTACTGACAGGGTATCCATGCCGTACTCGACCATCACTGCCATTTCATCTGCTACAGACGCAGTACCATCAGCAATCATATCAGTCCCGGTAACTATGTTTACACCTATATCCGCATATTTTTTCAAGTTCTTTCTGAAGCTTTCATTGGAAGGCTTATAAAGATTATAAGTTTCCCATTGACGCTCTGTTAATTCCCCGCATTCATCCAAAATCTTTTGCAGGCGTTCAAAAGTTACGTAATGAACTAGCAAAGTAGGTACCCATGTAATACCTTTTTCGACCATACGGCGAGCTTGATCCTCATTTATATCAGTTCCATGTTCAATTGTGTCAAACCCTGCATTAATACAAAATTCAATGGCAGGCTGTAATGTCGCATGTACAGCAGTTTTGCGCAAATGCCGTTTTGTTTCGTCAACGGCGACGTTAAGCTCTTCCTGGGTATATTCAGAAATTCCATCAGTACGATGAGTAGTCATTATTTTTATCCATTCTGCACCGGCACGCACTTGCTGCCTAACAGCTTTTCGAATTTCGTTTTCACCATCACATTCAATGCTCGATTCACTTGACCAAGTGTGACCGCCTGTAGCACTTATCGCCATATTCGTATGGAAAATCCTCGGAACACCTTTAACCATTCCTCTTTTAGAAGCATTAATTATGCTCTGACATAGACCATCAGCACTGGAAACGTCACGCATTGTCGTAACACCGTCAATCAGTGCCCTTTGAACAAAATCAAGCGCATTATACCCGACCATATATCTAGAATAAACTTCACTGTCGATTCGATCTTGAGTTGCACCAATATGAACATGCATGTCAATAAGTCCGGGAAGCATAGAAGAATCACCATGATCAACAACTTCCTCTCCGGCATATTTTGCCTTCAAATCAGCCAGATTGCCAACATCCTTAATAAGCCCATCCTTTATAAGCAGTGCTCCATTTTGGACTACAGTAGCACCGTCCCCAAGAATCATTTGCTTTGCTGTAATAATCATAACAGTCTCCCCTTTTAAGTTAGAGCGTATCCGCTTATCGGAACACGCCCTAATAATTATTTTTAAATCTTGAAATAAGCCACAAGCTGCTGTAAAAGCTCAGCTTGCGAGTTAAGCTCCTCAGAAGCCGCCGCTGTTTCTTCTGAAACAGCTGAATTGCTTTGTACAACTCTTGATATTTGTTCTAGCCCTTGGCTAACTTGTCCAATTGCTTCTGCTTGATCACTTGATGCTCTGGAAATGCTGTTTATAATCTCCAACACTTCGGCTGCATTTTTGACAATAGTGTCTAACGATTGCGATGTGGATTCCGCTATACCTGACCCTACATCTACGCGGTCAATAGAATCCCCAATAAGTGCAGTAGTCTCAACAGCGGACTGTTGACTGCGTGCCGCAAGGTTACGTACTTCTTCTGCGACTACCGCAAAGCCCTTTCCATGCTCTCCTGCACGTGCTGCTTCAACTGCCGCATTAAGCGCAAGCAAATTAGTTTGGAATGCAATATCTTGAATGACTTTTATAATATTTGAAATGTTATTAGACGATTCCTTAATTTGAGTCATCGCTATCAACATTTGTTTCATTGCCTCATTACCTTCTTGGGCGTTGATAGTTGATTTATTTGAAAGATCACTTGCTTCGAACGCATCATTTGCATTTTTTGCAGTCTGTTGGTTAATTACATCAATTGTTGCATTAAGCTCCTCTACAGAACTTGCTTGCTCCTGTGCTCCATTTGCCAAATCTCCTGCACTTGTCGCAATTTGTTTTACTCCTGAAAGAACTTGTTCTGATGCCATTGATATTTCTGACATTGTTTTATGAAGGCTTGCGGAAATATTGTTAATCGGCTGTTTAAGCTGGTCAAACTCGCCTACGAATTCACGCTGAATGGTTTTTGTTAAGTCACCATCTGACATAGCCGACAGTATTTCTATAGTCTCATCCAAATAACTGTTAAAATTATTTATCATATCATTAACTGCGTTGCGGATTGCTAAAAAGTCGCCATTATAATCGCCTGTTACTTGAACTCCGGTAAATTCGCCTTTTGACAATTTTCCCATAACATCCCTAATTTCTAGAATTGGGAGGTCAACAGCTCCGGCTATATTGTTAAGCCCTTCCATAATTTCACGCCATTCACCTTTGTACTTGTCTGCGTCAATGTGAAAATGCAAGTCGCCTTTTACTGTCGCAGCTTCAACCATTGCACCTATTTCATCTCTTACATATTTTAAATTTGCACAAAGTTCTGACATTGTTTTAGGCATAATTGCCCACTCGCCGGGCCAATCTTCAACTATAACGTTTGCTTCAAAGTCCCCTTCTTTTATTTTATCAAGTGCAACCGACATATCCTCTATATCTTTGGTGTTTTGTGTAAGCAGGGCATTAATGAGCTCAATTACTTCTTTAAAAGAATTTTGATATTTGCTGTCATCAATCGTGTAATGCATATCGCCAACTTTCATATATTCATGATATGTTTTTGATAAATCTTCTACTATAGTTTTTATGACATCCGCAAGATTGTACACATTTAGAGTCAAATCACCAATTTCATCTTGCGTAATATTTTTTCTATCCATATTAATGCCGATATTACCGTTAGAAACATCCATTACCAAGCTTTCCAACCGCTTTAGGGGTCTTATTAACTTTCCGGTAGTTAAAAAAAGTATAAATATGGTCATTACCGCACCGGCAAGAGCAACTGCTGCTACTTGCAATATTAAAGCATTTCTTTCCGCAATAACACCTTCGTTGCTAAGCCCTAAGAAAAGTTGTCCAAACACTTCACCATGCGAACCTACCAATGGCATATAAAACGCACTGAAAGTTCGATCGGCGATAGTAACGCTAGTAAACAATTCCCGTTGTTCATCTACAACTGCACTAAAAATATCATCCCGCATTCTAGTACCAATAACTCGTGAGCCATCAGGACCTCTAAGGGTAGATGCAACACTTACACCATCAACAAAAGCAGTAACTTCAGCATCAAATGTTTCCGCTATTATGTCAACAAAGTTATCTGTATCTAATGATACAGCAGAAACAATGCCGCCAATAATATCCCCTTGATACATAATCGGCATACTAGTACGGACAGTGGCGGCAAAAGCACCCTGCGGACCGTATGCAGCATGAATTATCCCTTGTGTGGCTTCACGTAAAGAGGGCGTTCCAATAAGGTCACCATAATTATCAGGCTGATGGGTTCTAGCCAAAGCTACGGCATCTGCATTCATGATAGAAAAATATGCGAAGTTGTGCTCGTCTACCATTTGTTGAGCGACTCTAAGCAACGTCGGCGTATCTTCAGATAACACACCTACAATTATCCGTGGGTCACTTCCGACTTTGAATCCAACGTCTATTGTCAATCTACGATGCTCTTCAATAACATCCCTAATACCACCGGCGGCAGATTCAATACGTGCCTGCATTAGATTATCCGCAAAGTTGTTGAACCTAACAACTGAAAAGATTATGATGATTGAAAGCAATAATACAAACAACACTGCTGCAGGTAATACAATTTTGCCTTTGAAGCCTAACTTTCTGCTTTTTCCCACTTTAATCTACCCCTAACATGATGTCTTTAATTTGAGGTTGCCCTGTACCAAGATAATTATGCTATGCAGTTAGATCTTATAAGAGTGATGCCCCTTTCGAATCTGATTTTATTCTATATTTGCCTAATTTTAATGATTATATCATAAAATTAGACGAATGCAATCGATTTTAGCGAACCATGATGCCATTTTAGTGGAATATGACGTCATTTTATCGTTTCAACTAGGGTTTTGTACCCCTAACAATGCCATTTTGTCGTTTGAATAAAAATTCTGGGCAGCTCAATTCGAAAATTCATTGCATTGCACCTATAAGCATCAATATACATAGAATAGATCAACAATAAAATATTTATGAGGTGAGAAGTTGAATCCCTATAAAAACTTTATTCACAAAAACGTACAGCCCAATCCATCTGTAGCAGATGAACGCCCCGCAGAGCAAACGGCTGACAAAGAAGTGACAATGGCAAGCATTTCAGAGGAGGATATATCAGCAGCGCATCACACACCGAACCACCGCCCCGGACATATGCCGGGACACCCACCGGGCAGGTCGCCCATGCCTCCGCCAAGACCTCCAATACACCCAAGACCCCCAATAACACCGCCAAGAGATCATGGTCACAGACCACCACCAAGACCAAGACCGGAACCGGTTCCTCTTCCGATTCCACATGCTAACCCGCATCATACAAATTTTAACGATTGCCCTCAATCTCCCCCACCAACTGCCATACCTGCTAAACCTACGGGGAATTTAACCAGAATTGACGGAAGAGCTATTTCCAGTTGCATGCATAGCAATACATTTGTCTGGCTTAAAAATGGAAAATCATTCTGGTTTTACCCAACATTTGTAGGCAGGAATTCCGTTTCAGGATATAGATTTTCAAGACATGGATGGGTATATTTAGGATTTGACCTTGATAGAATTGAAGCGTTTTTTTGCGGCAGATAATACAATGCTTTACTATAAGTAAGTCAAAGAATGACCGGGAATGAAAAATTTCCGGTCTTTTTTATTTGCCAACATGATAATAAATTCCAGAATATTTTTTTAAAAAAGTATTGCGTAATTGTTTCTAATGTGTTAATATTAAAAAAGAAATACGGTTAGGTATAGGCTGTATCTCAATAGGCAACAATTAAAACAGGCAATAGTTGGTTAACTGTTGGACAAATAATAGATTTAATGACCAACAATGTAATCAATTCGTCGAAATGTTACGAAAATGTTACAACAGCTTTGCCTTGCTTCAAGGAGGACTATTTTGAAAGTAATAAGAATACTCGTGGTAGTTTCGCTATTTATGTTACTATCAGTAACAGTGCTTAACGCAAACAGCGATACCGCAAGAACTATCTTTGTTACAATCGACGGAGAAAGACAACAACATAGAACAACAGCTGAAACTATAGCAGAATTTTTTGAATCAGCAGAAATAGAAATACACGAAGGCGACACTATAAACGTTGAATTAACAGATCTTGTAATATCTGCAAGAGGTGTAAGAAACGCCCCCTCAAGGGAAATTATTATTTACCGAGGAATTTCTGTAACAGTTAATTACGAAACCTATTCAAGAGAGATAGGTTTACCTCAAGGCTCAACCGGAAACGATCTGGCATTAATACTTTCACGTGAAAGAGAAAGAGTCTACACGTTCGATGGCGACAGAAACCAACTGCTTGAATCAGGCGGGGAATACAATTTGTTGGTAACTGTATCAGGTAGAGTTTTAGGACCTAAATCTGACAGCAGAGTGTTTGATGAAAGCACTTATGTTATGCAATATACCGAGATACCTTATGAAATAGAAATTCGCCCCACATTTAACATGAGCTCAGGCGAAGAAAAAATAATAAGAGAAGGCATTATAGGTCAAAACGCCGTACTGTTCAGAGTTTCCTACGGAATTGGCGATTCAGATGATGTTGAACAGCAAAAAGATGCTATTCATAAGAACGTTATCGTTGAAATGGTTCCTAAAATAGTCGAACGCGGTATAGCAGGAACAAGAGCATATGATATAAGCAGTCTTGATATAGTAAGAACAATCGAAATGAACGCAACTGCGTATACAGCAGGTTTTGAATCAACGGGCAGACATCCGGGAGACCCTCTCTTTGGAATAACTGCATCCGGAATGAGAGTTCGTCCGGGCATAGTAGCCGTCGACCCGAGAGTTATACCTCTGGGAACAAGGCTCTATGTTGAAGGCTACGGATTTGCCATTGCAGCTGACACAGGCGGAGCTATAAGAGGAAATAAAATTGACTTATTTTTTGAAACAGTTGCGGATGCACTTGCATTTGGCAGACGAGACCTTATAGTTCATGTGTTGGCAGATGACGAATAAATGATAAAACCTTAATGCGTTAATGCGTTAATAGCTAATAACTTTTTTATTTTATATAGTATATTTTATATCTCTCCTCCATTTAATACCATTTCGTTGCGCTAATCCCCCAATAAGCCGCATTGAAATGGTATTGCGCTGTCCAAAAGCCCGGTTAAAAAAAGGAGTTCGTAAGTCATGCAAAAAAAAGTTTCATTGGTCAGATGTGAAAGTTATGATTATGGCTTGGTCAAAAAAGCCATGAAGAAAAGTATTGATAATATAGGCGGGTTTGATAAATATATCAAAAAAGGTGAAAAAGTCCTCCTAAAGCCTAATTTAGTTATGAAAAAGAAGCCGGAGGACATGTCTACAACTCACCCTGCTGTTGTAAAGGCACTTTGCGAACTGCTTACCGAGTTTGGTGCACATGTTATTATTGGAGACAGCCCCGGCGGTCCTTTTAATGAGCTAATGCTTTCAGGGATTTATAAAGCAACAGGCATGGAAACAGTCGCATCTGAAGCAGGCGTTAGACTTAATTATAATTTTAAATCCGTAAAACGCAAAAACCCCGACGGCCTTTTACTTAAAGAGATAACTATAACAGATATGCTTAATGATGTTGATAAGGTTATATCCGTTTCAAAGTTAAAAACTCATGGAATGATGACTTTTACAGGTGCTGTTAAAAATATGTTTGGCATAATTCCCGGTCTTTTAAAAGCCGAATATCATTTCATTATGCCAAAAAAAGATGATTTTGCAAATGCTTTGGTTGATATTTGTATTGCAGCAAATCCTGTTTTATCATTTATGGATGGGGTAGTTGGAATGGAAGGCGAAGGCCCCACCGCCGGAGAGCCTCGTGCAATCAATGTACTTATTGCATCTGACAGCCCCTATCATCTTGATAAAGCCGCATGTGAGATTATCGGTCTTCCTTTTGATGAAGTCAGCACAATAAAAAACTGCATCAAAAGAGGACTTTGCACTAAATATCTTGATGATGTTGACCTTATAGGCGATGATATTGAAGATTTTAAAATTGACGACTTTGATATACCAAAAGTCACAGAATATGTTGAACTTGTGCGCGGTCCTAAATTTCTTAAGAGGTTTGTAAACTCAGTGCTTAGACCTGTGCCCGCATTTAAAGATAAAGTCTGTACAGTTTGCGGCATATGTGTTGACAGATGCCCCGCAAAAGTTATAACTATAAAAAAGGGGAAAGATAAACCTATCCTAAATACAGCTGACTGTATTCGATGTTACTGCTGCCATGAACTTTGCCCAAATAAAGCTATAGCAATTAAAGACCCGATTATTTCAAAATTGGCTTTCTGGCGGAAAAGTAATTAACTATAAGCACTAAGCACTAAGCATTAAGCCATAAGCACTACAGCCTATAAACGCCCTAAACTAAGTCACTAAAAACCGCACAGGCAACCCGGGCAAGATCACTTGGTGAAAGTTCTACCTGTAAGCCAATTCGTCCGGCACTGACAATTATAGTTTTATGCAGGACAGCGGTTTCTTCTATAAACGTAGGGAACGATTTTTTCATGCCTATTGGGGAACATCCACCATGGACATAACCTGTCTGTGGTTCCAATTCACGTGACTTTATCATTTCGACATATTTATCGCCGGCAGCGGTCGCCGCTTTTTTTAAATCAAGCTCGCACTCCACAGGCACAACAAAAACATTGATTCCTGTCGTTTTACCGACTGTAACTAGTGTTTTGAAAACCCATTCCGACTCTTTGCCGATTTTTTCAGCAACCGAAACGCCATCGACTTTGCCATCTGAGCTGTCGTATTCGTATGTTACATAACTTATCCCTGCCGATTCTAATTGGCGCATTGCGTTTGTTTTAGTCATGCCGGCAATATCAACTGCCTCTCCAAAAGATTGCAAATTTCCGACAAATACTTATTTTCCAGTTCACCAAATCGGTTTAGTTCAGGGCTATCAATATCAAGCACACCAAAAACTTCATCGTTTTTAAAGATAGGGATCACAATTTCGGAATTTGATGCGCTGTCACAGGCAATATGCCCGGGAAATTTATGAACATCAGGTACGATTTGAGTTTTTCTTTCTGCAACCGCTGCTCCACAGACACCTTTACCAACCTGTATTCGAATACAAGCCGGAAGACCTTGGAACGGTCCCAAAACGAGTTCACCATCTTTCATAACGTAAAATCCTGCCCAATTAATTTTGTCCATGTACCCATTTATGACCGCAGACAGATTTGCAAGGCTTGCGATAATATCTTTATCGTCATCCAGAACTCTTTTTGCCATGTATGACATTAGTTTATAGTTCTGTTCAACATCATCTTGTCTTTTAACTCTATACATAATTACCCCGCCTTAACATTTAAGTATTCTTTAATTGTCTTCAACACAACGCCAAGTTCAATCGGTTTACCAATATGCCCATCCATGCCAACACGCAAACACTTTTCAATATCTTCCTTCATCACATTAGCTGTCATAGCTATAATAGGGATGGTTTTAGCTTGAGGAACATCTAACTTGCGTATATTTCTGGTTGCATTATAACCATCCATCTCAGGCATTTGCACATCCATGAAAATAAGGTCAAACTTTTCCGGCGCTTCGCTAAACATATGTACAGCTTGAACTCCGTTTTCAACACAAACTATGCCAAGACCTGTAGGCTCAAGCAACGCAACAATAATATCACGATTAATTTCAATATCCTCTGCGATCAAAATATTTCCAGTCAGCCCGATAGACAAATCGACATCGTTCTTATCAATCTTAACTATATCTACTTGATTTCCATAGCGTATTTTTATTGTAAAAATAAATGATGCGCCTTTTCCCAGTTCAGACTGCACTTTAATACTTCCATCCATCAAATTAACAATGTTTTTAGAAATAGCAAGCCCCAGCCCGGTACCGCCAAACTTGCGTGAAGTGCTTGTCTCAGCTTGAAAAAATACGTTAAAAAGATTGTCTTGCTGTTCAGAGCTTATACCAATACCTGAATCAGTCACACTTATCTCAATAGTGCAATCTTCATCATCTTTATTGATAAGATACGCATTTAGCTCTACTTTTCCCTTGTTGGGTGTAAATTTTATCGCATTGCTTAATAAATTCATAATAACTTGCGTAAGCCGCTGGTCGTCTCCTATCAAAACAGTTGGAATTTTATCATCCAACGAAACTAACAACTCTTGCTGTTTATCTTGTGCGCTAAGATGCATTATGTTTACTATACGACCAACCATTTCTTTGAAATTAAAATGCTCACTTGCTAATTCCAGTTTGCCGGATTCCAGTTTTGACATGTCTAATATATCATTAACAATACCCAACAAATGCTGTGATGCATTCTCAATTTTATCAAGTGCAGCTTCCGCAGACGAGCTGCCTGATTTACCTACGGCTGTCATACCAATAATAGCATTAAGCGGCGTGCGTATCTCGTGACTCATATTCGATAAAAAGACGCCCTTTGCTTTAGCTGCATCATTAGCCACATTTTTTGCCTCTGTTAAATCAGCAAGTGCCTTTGAACAGCGGATGCAAAACAGATAAATTATGAAATTTACTCCTATGGATGTCAACAAAGCCATATAGTTTTGCATCATCGTAAAATTAATACCTAGCAAATTCTGACCCATTACAACAACTAAAACAAACTGTACAGTGCTAATTGCACCTAAATACCGTACAAGCCCTTTCGGGCTCATATAAGTAAGCGAAATCAACGCAACACCTATCGTATAGGTATAAATAAGGAAGTCGCCGGTAAAATAAAATGCAGCACCTGTTACATAAAAAATTAAAAGAAACGGTGTCAAGAACGCCCTGTTATCATTATCTAAAGAAGATCTTTCCAAAATAACAAAAGTCAACAAAATAAGGAAAGCTACCACGATGCGAATGTATACATGAGGTGAACCTAAAACCGTACCTGTATACGTGATAGAAACAGCCGCATATAGGCATAATATATAGAAAATGTATACAGCCCACTCAGATACATTTAAATTCCCCAGAATTTTTCCCCTCACAAAAGCATTCATGGTTTGCTCTCCTTACTTCACGTCTCTCTTTTGATTAGTTTTTCTCTTTATCTTTAGGCAAAGCCGCCTTTCTTGACAGGTTTATTCTTCCTTTTTCATCTATTTCCATTACTTTGACAGTAACTTCATCACCGATATTAACAACATCTTCAACTTTATTTGTGCGCTCATGCGCAAGTTGACTTATGTGTACAAGACCTTCTTTTTCAGGTGCAATTTCGACGAATGCACCAAATTGCATAAGGCGGGTAACTTTACCTGTAAACACTTGTCCCGGTTCCGGAACCATAACAATCGCATTGATAATATCAATTGCTCGTTGTATTTTATCGCTGTCCGCACTTGCGATAAAGATCTTGCCGTCATCGCCTGTATCAATTTTATCAACGCCGGAATCTTCCATTATTTTCTTAATAACCTTACCTTTAGAGCCGATAACCTCTGCCATTTTATCCGGATCAATAAGCACAAAGCCCATTTTCGGAGCATATTGTGAAAGTTCTTCTCTAGGCACTTCGATAGCTTCCTTCATAGTTCCGTTAAGCATGAACATACGAGATTTTTCGGTTTGCTCAAGGGACTGCTTTATTATTTCAGGCGTAAGACCTTCAATTTTAATATCCATTTGGATAGCAGTTATACCTTTTTCCGTCCCTGCAACTTTAAAGTCCATATCGCCGAAGAAATCTTCAAGACCTTGAATATCAGTTAAAAGAACAAAGTCATCGTCGCTGTCACCTGTTACAAGACCTACAGAAATACCTGCAACCGGACGGATTATAGGTACGCCCGCCGCCATAAGCGACAACGTACTTGCGCAAATGCTCGCCTGTGATGTTGAGCCGTTTGAGCTTAAAACTTCCGAAACAAGCCTTATCGCATAAGGGAATTCTTCCTCTGAAGGTATAACCGGCACAAGAGCCCTTTCAGCTAAAGCACCGTGACCAATTTCACGGCGGCCAGGTCCTCTTGAAGGTCTTGTTTCACCTACTGAATAGCTAGGGAAGTTATAATGATGCATGTATCTTTTAGAAACTTCTGTCGCATCAATTCCGTCAAGCTTTTGTGCATCCATCATTGAGCCAAGAGTTGTTATTGTAAGGACTTGCGTTTGACCGCGTTTAAACAACGCTGAACCATGAGTTCTTGGAAGTATGTCAACTTCGCTTTGAAGCGCACGGATTTCGTCAAGCTTACGTCCATCCGGGCGTTTGTGGTCTTTAAGAATCATTCTGCGGACAGTTTTCTTTTCGAACTGATAAATCGCATTGTTAACAAGCTCTTCAATATTAACATCTAAAGGGCACTCAGCAGCTTCAAAAGTTGGAACAAGTTTTTCAAATACTTCTGCTTTAATAGCAGAAACTTCCGCATCTCGCTCTTGCTTTTTATCTTTAAAAACAGCTGTTTCCATGCGCTGTGGTGTAATAAAATCAACAATAGCACCGTAAATATCTTCCGGTATTGTGTGTTCTTCATAACTATGCTTAGGTTTTCCAATTTCTTTAACAATGCTGTTGATAAACTCAACAATTTCTCTATTTGTATCTTGAGCAAGCATAATAGCTTCAAACATTTTGTCGCTTGGAACTTCGCTCGCACCGGCTTCGATCATCATAACTTTACCAGCTGTTCCTGCAACTGTAAGATGAAGCTCACTTTTTTCTCTCTCTTCCATATTAGGGTTAATGACAAGCCTTCCATCAACAAGACCAACGTTTGTAGCACCGATTGGACCGTTAAACGGTATGTCAGATATAGAAACAGCAAGAGATGCGCCTATCATAGCGGCTATTTCAGGGCTTTCATCTTGATCAACAGAAAGTACGGTTGCTATAACAAGCACGTCATTTCTGTAATCATCAGGAAAAAGCGGGCGCATAGGCCTGTCGATAAGCCTTCCCGTTAATATTGCTCTTTCAGACGGACGACCTTCTCTTCTAATAAATCCGCCAGGTATTTTACCAACGGAATATAGCTTTTCTTCATAGTCAATGCTTAAAGGGAAGTAGTCAATCCCTGTGCGTGGTTTGTCTGAAGCTGTTGCAGTAACAAGCACAACCGTTTCTCCGTAACGAATGATAGCAGAACCGTTTGCAAACTCCGCAACTCTGTCTATTTCAACAGAAAGTTCTCTGCCTGCTAACTGCGTTTTAAATGTTTTGTACATTAGAATCCTTCATCTCCTTAGTCTATTGCCCCATCAACTAAAGTTCACTAAAAATATAGAGATGTTAACTCGCAATGCGGATTAACAACAGCTTTTTAGCAAGCTTTAATTGGTGGAGCAATCATTACTACTTCTATTGCAAAAAAACGCCTTTGGAATCTGCATAATGTCTTTTTTCGCAAATAATACACTCGCAAATGCGATGTAAAAAGATGTCAGACAAGTTCCCGGGCGTTCTCTTGCAAACTTAGAACCAGAAATCAATAAGCTAACGCACGCCTTTAAAAATGCACACATATCATTGTTGACTGCTGGTTCTTAAAAAATATTTTACTTTCTTATGCCAAGTTCTGCAATAAGTTCACGGTATTTTACAACATCTCGTGATTTAATATAGCTGATAAGCCCTTTTCTCTGACCTACCATCATAAGTAGCCCTCTTCTTGAATGATGGTCTTTTTTATGAACTTTTAGATGTTCTGTCAAGTGATTAATCCTTGCAGTTAAAAGAGCTACCTGCACTTCCGGCGAGCCTGTGTCGCTTTCATTTCTTCCATACTTTTCGACAATTGCTTTTTTGTCAATCATTTTAAAATCCTCCTACACTAAATAAACACATTAGCCCCCAATGCCCAGGATTCGGTCGGAGTTTCCTGCGAACTTAAAAGATTAAGCTCTGAACCTGCGCATGGGTTTTGCAATACATATTTAGTTCTCTTCAATTTAATAATCCCGGCAAAATATTCCGGGAACTTATAGTAACACAGGCTTAAAAAAAACACAAGCGGAATTTTAAGATTGACTCAAAATTATTTATTTAAATTATTTACCAAGTTGCCAAATCCGGAAAAATAAAGACAGTCCGCTGCTTTTTCATTAAACTCAAGTTGTTTAAAAGCAGGCAATTCTTTAAGACCGCATACTCCATCCATTTGAAATTTGCAATTGTTTGCACAGCCTATATGCATATGGCATCCTCCTTCTAGCAAGAGCTCTTAATCGCTCAAATATATGTTTCTATAGTAGATCTGTCCAGCGAGAAGCAGACAAATCTAGTATTTACGGTTATTACAATTTTATTTCAACATGTTTTGATAAATAGACAAGCTGCAAAAAGTTTGATATAATAGCATTTATCGACAAAATATGTTGGAGGATGTACATACAATGAACAGAAGATGGATTATTGGAATGCTTATACTTTCCTTATTGTTCTCATTTTTACCAATAAATACATATGATGCCTTTGCTCAAAATCGGAGACTCTTTTTTAATGGTGCTTGGCATGACCACAGCGCACGGTCTATAAGCCTTAATATTAATGGCAATACTCTTCAGAACTTGCCTATGTCTCCGCTTATTTTTAATGGTCATACCCTCGTGCCGGCAAGACAGGTTTTCGAACCGCTTGGCGCAACTATTTCATGGGATGAAGACAGATATGAAGTTCATATTGAATATGGGCAAACAATTGTTGCTCTTCAACAAGATAATTTATATGCACGTGTAGGAAGCGAAAACGTCCGGCTTCCTGTTTCGCCTAAAATTATAAGCGCAGACGGTGTCAATGGTCAGCTTATGATACCAACTCGCTTTGTTGCGGAAGCAATAGACCTTCTGGTAGATTGGGATGACGATACAAGCACTGTTTCAATAGCAGCACGAGAAGCAATATCTCAACAACCGCCAAGCTCACCTCCTGCACAGACATCACAAAGACCAAATTCAACAGGTCTTGCAAGGGATGTTTCCCCTGCACCAATACAACCTGAAAATCACCCCGAAACAAGAATAATAAATATCGACCTGCCAACAGCCGAAAACGGCTTTTCATTCGGAATACAGGCGTCTTCCGCAATAAGCAGGGTTGATAAGATGCTTCTTTGGGACAACCGACTGGTGCTTGACATACATAATTCGGAAATGGCTCTTGCAAGAAATGCTCATGAGACACCAAACACCCCGGCAAATCGTATACGAGCGGCACAGCATGAACTTACGCCTGTCAAAATAACAAGAGTTGTTCTTGATCTAAATTCGGCTGTTGATTACATAGTTTCAATTTCAGGCGACAGACGCCAAATAAATATAAACTTCATACACAGTGATGTAACAAACGTTACGTTTTCAACCAACGGAACAAATGACTTTATTCATATAGAATTTGATGGTGCGCCGTCTGCAAGCTTGCTTGCTCTTGCAAATCCGCATAGAATTTTTATTGATGTGCCAACCACAAGACCTTCCGGCATAAATGTGTCTGAAAGTGCTTTAAACGGCAGATTTGTTTCATCTATGACAACAGAGAATCCCGGCGGAAGCATAACAAGAATTGTTCTTGCTATGAGAGATGACGCAAGATATGAAAAACAAATCGTCGGCAATACTCTTACTATTCAGCTGTCAGAACCTACATACAGAAATATTTTTGTTGATATTGAAAGATCGGTCATAAGAATTGCTAAAACCGGTAACGTTAACATTAATGTAAATTCGGTTCAACGCCGTGACCTGTATCATCAAGGTCAATATGTGTTCACTCTTCCGGGAGATTTTTCAACACTTTTGGGTTATGGAAGAATGCCTATAAGTACGCAGTTTATAGAATCTGTTTACATAAGAAACAATGCAGCAGGGCAAACTGAAATTATAATAAACCAAAATCAAATTCTTGTGTACGACATAACGGAAGATGCAAACTTTATTTACATTACACCTATGTCACCGAGACAAAGATATAGACATGTAGTTCTTTTAGACCCGGGTCATGGCGGGGACGACCCTGGTGCAAGTGCTAATGGTCTTGTCGAAAGCGAACTTGTTCTTGATATCGTATTAAGAGTGCTTGATATGTTTGATGGTTCAAACGGTATTAAAGCTTATTCTACAAGGATAGACAACACAAGAGTAAATAATGTTCAAAGAGCTGTTATGGGTAATCAAGCAGCGGATCTGTTCGTTTCGGTTCATTTTAACTCGGTTGATCTTGAACGTAATCCGGCTGCGATTTCAGCTAATGGAACTGAAGTCTACTACTTCCATCGTGATGGAGTGCCTAATCGTTTGGTTGCGGAAGTATTCCAAAGGAACTTAGTAAACCGCCTTGCTACTAACGATAGAGGCGTAAGAACAAACAGCTTCACTGTATTAACAAATTCCACAATACCTGCGGTGCTTCTTGAATTGGCTTTCTTAACAAACCCCGAAGAAGCGGCAAGAATTGGTACGAACGAGTTTAGGCAAAGAGCTGCAGAAGCGATATATGAATCAATTGTTGAAGTATTTGCGACTTATAGGCTTAGAAGCTAAAAAATACTTCACACTACTATATACGAAAAGGCTTCTTAATTTGACTAAATTAAGAAGCCTTTTCGTTTGACTGTATCATACCCTTGCAATACAATGTAGAATAGTTTGAATTCAGCTTCATTTTCATATCAAATAAAAAAGCAAGGCAGCCCCACATTATTTTAAATACCCAAAACCCCTCCCATAAACGGTATCCAAAACATCAAAATAGCAACTATGGCAATTTGCAAAAAAATCGTGGATTTACACATATCAGTCATGCGGTAATACCCTTTCCCATATGTAATCAGCTGCACAGTATCAAGCGGGAATAAATAGCAGTTACCTGCGCAAAACGCCAAAGCAATTATTAAATAAGCCGGGGGAGCACCGCCTACCATTGCAATAGTAATAAAAGGTCCCGCAAGCACTGTGATAAGCGCAGGAGCAGAAGTTATCATCAAAAGCATTACAAATGAGACCATTGCAGCAAGACCTACCAGCATATTAGTGGATAGAGCTAAATTAGCAGGGTATAGCATTCCAACAAGCCAACTGCTGACATTATTTTCAACTAACGCATTTGCTGTTGAAAGAACTGTTCCGCTTATGAAAATTATATCCCAGTTAATGGTTGTTACAAATTTATCCCAAGATAAAACGTTAATGCCCGGCATAAAAAACAAAACACAGGCTAAAATTGCAACCGTAAATATCTCTATTCCCTGAACCCATGAAGAAGCTATCCAAAGAATAAGGGCAGCAGCCATTATAGCGATTACATAAGCTTCTTTCCCGGACACTTTCTCCTTAACTTGCACATTCTCTATGTAAATCATAGTCTTTTCACGATCAATTTGAGCCGGCTTGTAAACTTTTATAATTAGAAACCATGCAAAAGGTATTAATGCAACAACCAAAGGAATCCCTATTGCCATCCATTGGACAAAAGTTACCGTCTGCCCTGTATGCTGTTCAAGCAGACCTATGGCAAGCAGATTAAGGGATGATGAAGCCGGAGTAGCCATGCCGCCTATCATTGTTGCAACCGGAATCGCAATCATAAATGCCTTGCCTATGGATTTTTTTTCTTCGCCGTCTTCCAACATGTTAATAAATTCGAGAGCTACTGACATCATAATCGCACAGGTTGGTACATTTGACATAAAAAAAGATAATGCTGCTGTAGTAATCATCATCGCCAACAGTATCATTTCTATACGATAACCCGCTTGTTTTAAAAGTGCTGATAAAATGCGCTTTGTTATGGGCACATTCATAATCGCCCCTGCAATCCCGAACGAAGCAAGAATAAAAAACACAACAGGATGCGCAAAACCTACAACTGCCCCGGCAAATCTTTCGGTTACGTTAAACAGCGGAGTTAATCCGATGGTTAAAAGACAGCTGACCGGCAAAGGCAATGCTTCTGTTATCAGCAAAATAAGAAAGAATATTGTAATCCCGATTGTATTTCTGCCTTCTATCGTTAAACCGTCGGGAACATCTACCATTAATGTTATAAATAAAACGAGAACTGCTAAACAAAGACCTATTAAACCATGCAAACCACATGCTTGACGCTTTTTCACGAGTTATCCCTTTCATAGCAGCTTGCCATTAATAAAGGTGGCAAACTGCAAAGTATTTAAATTGTCTGAGTTTTTTCAAGTTGATTTTTTAAATCGACCATCCGTTGGTTTAAAAGCGGATGAACGTAATAGGGGTTAAGCTCACAAAAAGGAACTAACACAAAAAGACGGTCTTGCATACGTGGGTGAGGGAGGATTATTTCATTATCGTCTGATATCATATCGTCATAAGCAAGTATGTCAATATCTATAGTCCTTGGAGCAAGTGGGATAAGACGCTCCCTTCCAAGCTCTGATTCAATTTGTAATGTATGTGAAATCAACTCATTAGGAGATAAAGTTGTTTCGATTTCTATTACACAATTTAGATAATCATCTTGAGGGATATCGCTAATCGGCTTTGTTTTATAATATGATGATGAGCGCAAAATCTTTAAATCATCACTCTTTAATTTCTTGATTGCGCTGTCTAATGTAAATTCAGAATCCCCCATGTTAGACCCTAATCCTAAGTAAGCCTTATTCCAATTTCTTGATATTTGCACAGATAAATTGCGGACACATTGCCCTATAGGTGCCCAAGGCTTCTCAACTGTCACCGTCACACCCTTGATACGAGAATATAAAGACAGTATATGAGAGGCAATTTTTTCAGCGCATGTCTCAATCAAGTTATACGTTTCGCCCTGTATTATGTTTGTGATATCTGCACAAATTTCAGAATAGTTCACAGTTTTGCTTAAGTCATCGCTTTTGCCTGCACTTTTTAAGTCAAGAAAAAGCTCCGCAGACACTATAAATTTTTGCCCCAAAGCCTTTTCCGCTTCTAATGCACCGTGATTTGCAAATATTTCCAAACCATCAATCAGTATTTTATCCATAATGTCTCCTAAAACCCCTAATGCTTATGTCTAATAATTTCATCTGCCATCATTGCAACTCGTTTGTTTTCAAGAACATCATGCACACGAATAAAATGACAATGCTGACTGATTGCCATTGCAGTAGTCGCAAGCGTTGCTTCCAGTCGGTCTTCAACAGAGAAGCCTAGAGTGTGACCGATAAAGCTTTTTCTTGACGCACCAAGCATAACAGGATATGGATATGCTGAAAAAAAGGATAGATTACGCAGTATTTCTAAGTTTTGCGAAACGGTTTTCGCAAAGCCTATGCCGGGGTCAATAATTACTTTACCCGGGTTAACACCTGCCTGGGTTAACAGCTCTATCCCCTCTTTAATATCCTGCATAACATCAAGTAATAAATTATCATAATCGGTATTATTACGGTTATGCATTATGACGCAAACCGCATTATACTTGGCACAAACTTTGGGCAATTCGGGGTCTTTTTTAAAGCACATAACATCGTTAATTATTGAAGCTCCGTTTTGCAAAGCAGCTTCTGCCACTTCTGACTTATATGTATCAACGGCAATCGGTACGCCAATTACCTTTTTCAGTTCTTTAATAACAGGCATAACCCTGTCAAGCTCTATGTTGGTTTCAACCGGCTTAAAACCAGGACGAGAAGATTCGCCTCCGATTTCAATGATATCCGCCCCATCATCAACCATTTTCTTAGCTCTTAATACAGCCTGCTCTATTGTATCGTACGACCCGCCATCAAAAAAAGAATCCGGTGTGACGTTCAAAATGCCGACTATAAATGTTCTAGAGCCGATATCAAATATCTTTGAACCTATTTGCATTGTTATTAATCCGCCTTAATCCAAATAATCTTTAAGCTTTTTACTTCGGCTGGGGTGTCTAAGTTTCCTAAGTGCCTTGGATTCAATCTGCCTAATCCGCTCACGAGTAACGTTAAACTCCTTCCCTACTTCTTCAAGCGTTCGCGCCCTTCCATCATCAAGTCCAAAGCGAAGCCTTAAAACTTTCTCTTCACGATCCGTTAAAGTATCAAGAACATCAATAAGCTGTTCTTTAAGCATCATAAAAGCTGCCGCTTCCGCAGGCGCAGGGATATCGTCATCCGGAATAAAATCGCCAAGATGGCTATCCTCCTCCTCACCAATCGGTGTTTCAAGAGAAACAGGCTCTTGTGCAATTTTCATTATCTCTCTGACTTTTTCAGGTGACATCTGCATTTCTTTTGCAAGCTCGTCCGGTGTTGGATCTCTGCCCAGCTCTTGCAAAAGCTGTCTTGAAACACGGATTAGCTTGTTTATTGTTTCAACCATATGAACAGGAATCCTTATAGTGCGGGCTTGGTCGGCTATGGCTCTTGTGATCGCTTGTCTAATCCACCAAGTTGCATAAGTGCTGAACTTGAAGCCTTTTCTGTAATCAAATTTTTCAACAGCTTTAATAAGCCCTAAATTCCCTTCTTGAATTAAGTCCAAAAAAAGCATTCCACGCCCGACATATCTTTTCGCTATGCTTACAACCAATCGAAGGTTTGCTTCAGCAAGACGTTTTTTAGCCTCTTCGTCACCTGCCTCCATTCGGTTTGCAAGCTCAATTTCTTCCGTTGCAGTCAAAAGAGGAACTTTACCTATTTCTTTTAAGTACATCCGAACATGATCGTCAATATTTATATTATTTTCGATACTTGACAAGTCCATGTCTTTTTCACTTACTTCAACATCAGGGGGCTCTGCACCCGGTTCAGGAGATTCAGGTATTTCACTAGCCTCCGGTTCAGGCACTTTAGGGCGTGCGGCATTATTATGATGCGACGCAACTTCAAGGTTTTGCTCATCAAAATACTCATAAATCTTTTCAATTTGTTCCGGGTCAAGCTCTAGATCACTTAAAGAGTCCATAATTGCGCTGTATTCCAAGGTATTATTATTGCTTTTACCTAGATCAACAAGCACTTTAAGTCGGGGCATTAACTCGTTCATTAAGTTTTCATTTGTGGATTTCAATAAAACCCATCCTTTCGCTTAGGGCAACCGCTGAAAATCCCGCTACATCAAAGAATTATCGGAGATCACCTTAACATTCCTATTTTAACCATCTGATATCTTAATATACAAATCAACGAAGGTTTTTCGCATATTTTCAAGGTTTTTCAGGGATTCATCATCATTTGCACCAACCATATATTGGTTTATGTGATAATCTTTAATTTTTTTGACTAATCCATTTACTTCCTTTTCAGTTGTCGATATGTAGATATCATCATTTGACAAAAATATATTGGCAACAACCTTTTGGTCTTCCGGCGTTTCAAAACGATTTAAAAACTCTGCCGGATATATCTGCTCGTTCTTAAAGCAAAGCTCAAAAATATTGCTAAATATATCCCGATAAATATCTACATGTATTTCATCAATTGATAAATATTTCGAAACTTCGTTACGAACTTGTGGCTCATAAGCCATTATCATAATGAGCCGCTTATATGCCTCTGTAACGGCTTTGTTTGGCTTTGAAGCCGACATCAACACCTCTGTTGGCGGTTTTATTCGCCTTGGTTTAACGGGCGGGCTTAATGTTTTACCTGTTTTTGCAAGCTCAGTCCTTATCGCAAAATCTGATATACCCGTTAAATCTACTACTTGGCGCAGGTAAACATCCTGTTCAATAGAACTGTCTATCTCTGATAAAATTTTAACGGCATCTGTCGTAAACATAACCGATTCATCAGGTTTTTTAATATCATATTTTTTAAGCAAACACTCTATCTGAAACGTTATACCGCTTTTCGCATTCGAAAACTGTTCCTTAAGCTTGTCCTTCCCAAATTTCTTAATGTAGTCATCAGGATCTTTTGCTTCATTTGTTGAAAATACCTTCACTCTTAAACCATTTTGTGCGATAATAGGCATTGCTTTAAGTGCCGCAGTTATACCCGCCTGGTCACTGTCAAAAGCCAAAATCACACTGTCACAATATCTTTTCAAAACTCTAACATGGTTTTGGTTGAATGAAGTTCCAAGAGAAGCCACTACATTTTCTATTCCGCCTTGATAAAGAGCCACAACATCCATATAGCCTTCAACCAAGATAAGTTCCCTATTTCTGTTACGCCTTGCTATGTTTATACCATATAAGTTTTTGCTTTTATCAAAAACAGGGGTTTCCTTTGAATTAAGATATTTCGGCTCACCGCTGCCAATTATGCGTCCGCCAAAACCGGTTACATTGCCTCTACCATCAAGTATCGGAAATATTAACCGATTATAAAATCTATCAAAATATTTTTCCTCGTTTTTTGATTTCACGATCAAGCCAAGGGACACAAGCTCATTTGGATCATAACCTAAATCAGTCAAATATGTATAAAGCTCGCCGGAGTTACCTGAATATCCCAACCCGTATTTTACAATTGTATTTTTTGAAATTTTGCGATTGTCTAAGTATTTTCTTGCAATCTCTCCAGCTTCACTCATTAGTGTATCATAGAAAAATCTCGCCGAAAGCTTATTTATTTCAAAACATCGGTCTTTATTATCATTGCCTGCTTTGCGCTGCCGATGAAGGTTGTCTGTTTGCGAGAGCTTATAATTAATCCGATTCGCAAGCATATTCAAAGCCTCTTTGAACTCGACGTTATCCATCTTCATTACAAAGCTGTATACATTGCCGCCCTCTCCACATCCGAAGCATTTATACATTTGCTTATCAGAGCTGACAGAAAAAGACGGGGTTTTTTCATTATGAAAAGGGCAGAGTCCCAAAAAGTTCCCGCCCCTTTGTTTCAGGCTTATATTATAGGAAGATACAACATCAACAATGTCGTTGCCGTACCTAACCTCTTCAATTACGTCGTCTGAATAAAGCAATCGTTTTTTCCTTCCATACCCTTGCAATACAATGTACAACACGGTACATTGTATTGCAAGGGTAGTGTCCTACAAGTTAAATTCGACATATTGATTCAAAATCCTTTTTTTGATTTAAATATTTTTGATTTGTGTTTATAATTCAAAATAAAAAATGCCGTAAGCTGCTTTTGCAACTCACGGCATCTTATTTTTTTACTAGTTATTTGCCCATCGCTTTACTTACTTCTTCAGCAAAATCTTCATTTTTCTTTTCAATGCCTTCGCCGGTTTCAAAGCGAACAAAAGCTGAAATATTTAAGTCGGCAGCAACACTTTTCAGATAAGCCGCAACTGTCATGTCGCCTTCTTTAACATATTCTTGTTCAAGCAAACATATTTCTTTCAAACCTTTGTCAAGGCGACCTTCGATAATCTTTTCAACAACCTGCGGCGGTTTTTTATTAAGGTTTTCGTCATTTTGCGCTTGACCCGTAAGAATTTCTTTTTCCTTAGCTATAAAATCAGCAGGAACATCATTACGGCTTACGAATTTTGGATTCATAGCAGCAATTTGCATACAAACATCTTTACCCGCTGTTACAATAGCATCGCCTTTTGTACCGGAAGCAAGGTTGATTAAAACAGCAACTCTTCCGCCGCCATGAACATATGAAACTAAAGTTTCATTATCCTTTGCCGCAAATTTTTCAAAACGTCTGATGCTTAAGTTCTCGCCGATTACCGCTATTTTTTGACTAAGGGCTTCTGCTACTGTTACGCCTTCGTTTTCATGCCATTTTTCTGTAAGGAATGTTTCAATATCTTTGCTGCCGGATTTAACAACTTGCAAAGCAACGTTATGAACATAGCTTTGAAACTCTTGATTTTTTGCAACAAAGTCAGTTTCGCTGTTTACTTCAACGATAACACCAATTTTTCCATCATCTGTAATATGTGTATAAACAAGACCTTCGCTTGCGATACGCCCTGCTTTTTTAGCAGCAGCAGCAAGACCCTTTTCTCTTAATATTTCAACGGCTTTTTCTAAATTGCCATCAGCTTCTACCAAGGCATTTTTGCAGTCAACCATTCCTGCGCCTGATACTTCTCTAAGCTCTTTAACTAATGCAGCAGTTACAGCCATATATTTTTACCTCCATTTATAATCAATTAAATTTCGTATATTAAACTATTCAGCCGCCTCAGCAGCTACAACTTCTTCTATATCAGTTGGTTCTGCAGTTTCAGCTTCTTGAGCCGCTTTTTCAGCTGAAGTTTCAAACTGAGCACCTTGACGTGATTCAATAACTGCATCTGCAAGCTTACCTGCGATAAGTTTAACCGCACGAATTGCATCATCATTACCCGGGATAACAAAGTCAATTTCATCAGGATCACAATTTGTATCAACAATAGCAACAAGCGGAATACCTAAGTTATGCGCTTCTTGAATAGCGATTCTCTCTTTACGCGGGTCAACGATAAACATGACATCCGGTATTCTTTTCATGTTTTTGATACCGCCTAAGTTTCTTTCAAGTTTTTCCATCTCATGAACAAGTTTTGCAACTTCTTTTTTAGGAAGAACTTCAAAGTCGCCGTCTTCTTGCATTTTTTCAAGCTTTTTAAGACGTTCAATACGAGTTTGAATAGTTTTAAAGTTTGTAAGCGTTCCGCCGAGCCAACGTTCGTTTACATAATACATTCCGCAGCGCTCTGCTTCTTCTTTAACAGAATCTTGAGCTTGTTTTTTAGTTCCGACAAAAAGTATTTCGCCGCCGTCTTTGATTATGTCGCATACTGCATTGTATGCCTCGTCAACCTTTTTAACGGTTTTTTGAAGATCGATAATATAGATTCCGTTTCTTTCAGCAAAAATATACTCTGCCATTTTAGGATTCCAGCGTCTTGTTTGGTGACCGAAGTGAACACCTGCTTCAAGTAATTGTTTCATAGAAATAACGCTCATTAATAATACCTCCTTAAGGTTAGATTCCTCCATAGCTATATAGAACCGAATTTTGCGGCACCTTAATGATAGCTATGTGCGTTTTTTATTATCTACGGCGAACAGTATAGCATAAATACGAAAGGGGCGCAAGCTTTTTTGAAGAGGGTTTTTGAAGTTTTTAAGTCTTGAACATGTACCCTAGCAATACAATACATCTATTCTATTTGAATCAGGCTCTGCGCATCTTAAACGTTTTGTCAAGCAAATCTTCCAAAAAAATCAAAAAAATTTCAACAATATGATAATATTTGCCATAATATGATAATATTTACTACAATTACCTCTCGTAAAAAAGGGATAATTAACAATCCGATTACTGTTGACTAAACATCAAAAAGCTTGTATAATAAATTTGCACTCAACTGACTATTGCTCTAATAATTAAATGTTAAGCAATAAACAGGGCAGTTCGTAGTTAAAAATTACGAATTAAATATGGGAGGCGATTGATATGGTTTCATATATCGTAAGCGAAGAGGGACATGGTAAAACAAAAATACTTCTTGACATGGCGAACAAAGCCGTTGAAACAGCAGAGGGAAATTTAGTTTTTATTGATGGTGGAAAAACACGCATGTATGATCTTAATCATAATGTAAGACTTGTTGATACTGCAAGCTATGACCTTGCAAATTATCGCGAGTTTATTGGCTTTTTATGCGGAATTCTTTCGCAAAATATGGATATAACAGATATTTTTGTAGACGGAATAAATAAAATAGTCAAAACATTTGACGATGAAGCTTTTGCAAAATTGCATGTTCGCCTTAAAAAACTTTCAGAGGAAAACGACGTTAAGTTTGTCGTTGGTGTAAACAGCAAAGCCGGTACATTGCCGGAAGAGATTAAAAGCTGTATAATTTAAGATTAATATATAATGAATCATGATTCATAAAGCCCTCGTTAGTGTAATATTTATTTTATAAATACTATATTGACGGGGGCTTAGTTATGGACAAAAAGCGTTATCGCCGCAAACATCGACCGGGTACTAGTCGGCGGGATATTCGTCGGGCAGAGAAAATGCTTATAAATATTCTTGCAGGAATTTTGGTTTTGTTAACTATAATTTTCGCTAGAAATATTCTTCTTCCTTTACCGGATGAAGGTATTATTCCTATTGAGAATGTTGCAGCGTTCGCAATCTCTCCGCAGACATTTGCGGATTTAAAGAGTTTGTCAAACAGAAATAATGTTAATTTTGTCGAAGTTTTAACAATTTTTTCGCTGTCCGAAAATTTTTTCCCACCAGGAAGTATTATGCCAACGAAAGAAGAGCTTGAGAATGAATTTTTTAGAAATTACAGGAACATCAAAAGAAGTCATTCTCAAGATCAAATTAACACTTACAAAAAAATCCTCGGAACTCTTTTGAATGAAATAGAGAGTTTCCCAATAGCGCAAGAATATATGACTAGCGGCGAAAACGGATATTACTTCAGCGACACTTTTGGGGCTGCACGCACATATGGCGGCGACCGTAAGCATGAAGGCACCGATATAATGGACAGAAAGAACGCCAGAGGCCGCATCCCCGTTGTGAGCATGACAAACGGGGTAATAAGGAACATAGGCTGGGGTGAGCTCGGAGGTTATAATATTGGGATCAACTCAGCCAGTGGAAACTATTACTACTATGCACATTTTGATAGTTTTGCTCCCGGACTTCAACAGGGCGACACAGTAGAACCGGGTCAACTGCTAGGCTTTATGGGAGACAGCGGATATGGCTCTGAAGGAACTAGAGGGATGTTTGCCGTTCATTTGCATGTTGGAATTAAGGTCAATAGTGACATTACAGAAAATGGAATGTTTTGGATTAATCCTTATGTGTTTTTAAGAAATATTGAAGGATACAGGGATTAACGGTTAAAGTCAGTGACAGGTATAATTCAATACAAAATGTATTTGCAAAAATGCGAATATTCTGTTACAATGTCGAAAAGGTGCGCTAAACGGCTAACTACAGGGATGTGGAATGATGTTTCTTTTATTTATAACTATATACGTTTTTTATTGGCTTGCATATGTATTTTTTGTTAAAAAGTTTTTAGAGATGTTTTTCCCAAAAAAGCAAACACCTCCTTTGGTTTCTGCTATATCCTATGCAACTTTTTTTATTCTTAATGCCGGGCTTTTTTTAATGCGTCTGGATAGTCTCTTTTTAATACTGGGAACTGTACTTATTTTTGCCTTAACCTTAATTTATAAAGCATCCTTATTCAAACGCATAATTTCTGCCATAAGTTTGGTTGCTATACTTATGGCTTTGTATGCAGCTTTTCCTGACTATAATCCATCTGAAATGACAATGGATATGGATACTGATACTCTCACAATTTCTTTGCTGGTTATGGGTATATTATTCGTATTTGCGGGCTTTATACTTGGTCGTTTTAAAAATATAAACAAAAATACAGTAAAGTCACCCTTGCTTTGGATAACTTCATTTATCCTGCCGGCCATTTCTTTTGCCTTGCTTATCTGGATTTCAAGATATCTTCCGCCTGTTTCAGTTTTTGTTTCTATATTTTTCATCTTTCTCTTTAATACCCTAACATTCTTTATACACGATTCTTTATCAGCAGCATACGAAGACAAACTAAAATCCGCAACCCAAATGGCAGAACGTATGCAAATTATATTGGATTCATCTCCTCTTGCTTGTGCACTTGTTGATGAAAAATTTAATATTATTGAAATAAACAAACGAACCTTAGAGCTTTTTGGCATCACTGAATCAGATGAATTTATTTCAAATCATCTTAAATTCTCGTTCGATATACAGCATGGCGGGGTATCCGCCAGCGAGAAATTTAAAGAGGTCATTGCAACAGCGTTTAAAAACGGCTCTGCTGTTTGTGAATGGATACATTGCACCCCAGACGGTGCATCAATCCCATGCGAATTAACCTTAGAGCGCATATGTCTGTCTGAAAAAAACATTGTAATACGATACATTCATGACCTTCGAAAAATTCGCACATTAGAAACTGCCAAAGCTGATATGGAAAAGCTTGCATTCTCTGATTGGTTGACAGGGCTTTATAACCGCAGATATTTTATGGACACAGCTGAAACCTCCTTGCAAAATTGCAAAAAACAAGATCAGGATTTTTCAATCATAATGCTTGATATAGATCATTTCAAATGCGTAAATGACAAATACGGGCACAATATAGGCGACGAGGTGCTTAAGATATTTGCAAAACGTATCAAACAAGTGTTGCGCCGTGATGCTGTTGCGGCTCGATATGGCGGCGAAGAATTTATCATCATGCTGCCAAAGGCAAACAAAGAAAATGCAATGAATACGGCATTGCGTATACATGAAAATATAATAAAACTGCCATTTGTAACAAATGAACTAGTAATACCTGTTACAGCATCTGTTGGCGTAGCAGCTAAAACCGAAGGTGTTTTAACTTTACAAGAAATTATCAATACTGCGGATGCCGCAGTATATACAGCAAAAAATGACGGCAGAAACAGAGTTGTATGCGCAACCCTATAAACACATTTGCAAAATCTATATAGCTATGCTACAATGCAGAAGTTAAATCAATGAAAGGAATGAACATAAAATGAAACATATAAAAACGTTAAACTCAAAACTTTTAAACAACACAATTGTAACAGGCGGCTGCGGCGAATGTCAAACTTCTTGCCAGTCTGCTTGCAAAACTTCTTGCACGGTTGCTAATCAAAGCTGTGAAAACAGAGTTACAGCAAGCGATTTGCAACGCAATAGAAAATAATATGATCCATAAGTATAGGCAAAATGAAATAAATATTGTTCTTGATGTGGAAAGCGGTGCAATCCATGTTGTTGACGATATCGTTTATGATATTTTAGATTATTATGAGAATATGCCTGAGGACGTACTGTGCGGTCATCTATCCGGCAAATACACTTTAAATGCTTTGAAAGAAGCACTTAATGAGGTTGAGGAATTAAAACGGAATGGTCTTTTATTTTCTGAATTTGATTATTCATCTCAAATATCTAAAGGCGGGAACAAACCTGTCGTTAAAGCTCTTTGCCTAAACGTTGCCCACGATTGCAATTTGCGTTGTGGGTATTGTTTTGCCGGCGAAGGCGAATATGGCGGCAAGCGTGCTATGATGTCGCTTAAAACGGGTAAAAAAGCTGTTGATTTCATAATACATAATTCCGGAAACAGACATAATCTGGAGATAGATTTTTTTGGCGGCGAACCCCTTATGAACTTTGAGGTTGTTGAGGGAATTATTTCGTATGCGAGGGATGAAGAAAGGAAACATAACAAAAATTTCCGATTCACAATAACGACAAACGGACTCCTTCTTAACGATACAAATCTTGCTTTTATTAACGAGAACATGCATAATCTTGTGCTTAGCTTAGACGGGCGCAAAGAAGTTAACGATGTAATGCGCAATACGATTTCCGGCGAAAGTTGTTATGAAATAATCCTTCCAAAGCTTATAAAGGCGGCTGAAAGCCGTTATCAGGCGGATTATTATGTTAGAGGAACTTTCACGCATCATAACCTTGATTTTTCAAAGGATGTTCTCCATCTGGCAAATTTGGGATTTAAGCAAATATCCATTGAGCCTGTTGTTGCGGAGGACAATAAGGATTATTCTATCAAAGAAGACGATTTACCGGCACTTTACGAACAATACGAGATTCTTGCAAAGGAGATGGCTCTCCGTTACGGCAAGGAAGATGATTTCAACTTTTTTCATTTTATGATTGATCTTGAAGGTGGACCTTGCCTCGCAAAACGCCTCACCGGATGTGGAGCAGGAACAGAGTACCTAGCTGTTACACCGGAAGGGGATTTATACGCATGCCATCAATTTATAGGCAATGAGAATTATAAACTTGGTAATGTTGACTTAGGAATAACAAGTGATAAAACGAGCGATTTTAAAGACCTTAACGTGTTTACAAAAGAAGTTTGTGCCGCCTGTTGGGCTAAATATTATTGCAGCGGCGGCTGTGCCGCTAACGCTCTTAACTTTAACGGCGATTTGAAAATCCCTTATGAAATTGGATGCGACCTTCAGCGAAAAAGAACGGAATGTGCCATTGCGTTAAAATGCGCAGTCGAATTTTAATGATTATGAAAATCGTTAAGACGTCCCTAATATCGCTAGGCATATTTACAATTATGCTAACAATAATTAATCTATTTTTCGCAAACTTTAACTTTGGCTTTATAATGGCAATCGGGATTTCATGCTTTTTTATTGCATGTGGTCTGCTCTTAGAAAAGCTTGTAAAGATAAAATGGTTAGCCTTCTGTGTTTTGGCAGGAAGTTTGTTCATCTTCGGAACTATGGTCTTTTTAGGTATCTACGGAAGCATCAGCACTGCAACATTTAATGAAGATGCAGTAATAGTGCTTGGCGCAGGTATAAAAGGCGAAACCATTCCCCGTATGCTTGCTCATAGGCTTGACCGGGCAGTTGAATACAGCGTGCAAAATCCATATGCAGTCATTGTTGTTTCAGGCGGGCTTGGTTCAGAGGCAGATATTACGGAAGCACTTGCAATGAAGAGATATTTAGTTGCAAACGGTGTACCTGAGGAAAGGATTATCAAAGAAGAAGAATCAACCTCTACATTTGAAAATCTTGCATTCTCAAAAGAAATTTTAGATACTGTATTTGATGAACAGTACAAAATAGTGATAATCACAAATAATTTTCATATTTTCAGGTCTGTACAACTTGCAAGAAGTTTGGGTCTTGATGTTAATCATTGCGGCGCAGTAGTTGACGTAATCAGCGTACCGATTAATTTTTCAAGAGAAGTTGCTGCAGTTTTCCAAATGTGGGTATTCGGAATATGACTTTATGTGGATATGTATTACACTTAAACACAGCTTGACTATATCCAATCTTGTCTATATAATACCCATGATATGTAATAGATTTATCTACTATACATAACACCCTCAAAGAGAGGGTTGCTTTGGCAATTACAAAATGTTAATCGCCAAAGCAATAGCATACTAAGGAGTTGGAGGAAGATGAAAAAGAAAAATGCCACTAAGCTTATCCTTATAGCACTGGCAGCTGTAGTGCTTGGATACACGGCATATTTCGGGTTTGGCAGCGATAGAAGGTTTAGCGCATTTGATATCCGGCTTGGGCTAGATCTACAAGGGGGCGTTTCAATAGTTTACGAGGCGGATATTCCAAATCCGACTTCAGAACAAATGAGTGCCGCTAACAGCCTTATACGAGGCAGACTTGACAGGCTTGGATACACAGAGGCAGATGTTGCAACACAAGGATCAAACCGTATTGCAGTTGATATCCCAGGCGTTGATGATGCTGAAAGTGCTGTTGACCTTATAGGCAGAACGGCAATGCTTACATTTGTTGATATGGACGGCAACATCCTTCTAAGCGGTCAGCATGTAGCAAACGCTCAAAGATCGGTTGAGACTAATCAAATGGGCGTTCAGTCTATAGTAATAGCCCTCAGATTTACGCCTGAAGGTTCGGTTCTTTTTGAGCAGGCAACAGCCGCTAACATCGGCAGGCAGATGCTTATTATGCTGGATGATGACATACTGATGTCACCAACTGTTAATGAAAGAATAAGCAGTATGGATGCTAGCATAACCGGTGTTTTCACTGCTCAGGAAGCTGATGAATATGCGGCTCTTATACGCTCAGGAAGCCTTCCGTTTAACCTTACTACTATTTCGATGAAAAATGTAGGCGCAAGACTTGGTATGGAATCTTTAAATACAAGTATTTTAGCCGGTATTATAGGCTTTACCCTTGTAGTAATTTTCATGATTGTAATTTATCGCCTCGCCGGAGTTGTTGCTTCGATAGCCCTGTTTTTATTCCTTTGCATTCAAATAATAGTTTTAAGCGCATTTAACGTAACTCTTACCCTTCCGGGTATAGCAGGTATAATACTTTCAGTCGGCATGGCTACGGATGCTAACATAATTATATTTGAGCGCATTAAAGAGGAGATTAAGTCCGGACGTTCGGTGTCGGCTTCTTTTAAGGCAGGCTTTACAAGAGCCTTCCCTGCAATAGTTGACTGTAACATAACCGCTCTTATCGCTAGTTTGATACTCTTTGCATTCGGAACAGGTCCTGTGCGCGGATTTGCAACTACCCTTTCTATAGGCGTTGTTATATCTATGTTTACAGCTTTGGTAATTTCAAAGATGCTGCTTGATGGTCTGATAAATTGCGGGATTCAAAACCCTGCACTTTACTCAGTTAAGATGGACACTGTAGAAGCTGCCGAAGCTAACGCCTAGAAAGGGGAGGAAAATATAATGTTAAGAATAATTGAAAACAGAGCAAAATTTTTCATAATTTCCGCCGCTTTAATAGGCGCAGGAATAGTCGCTATGATAATGAACGCTTCCGCTGGTAACGGAGCTTTTAATCTTGATGTTGACTTTACAGGCGGTATATCAATTCACTACGATGCCGCACGCACTGACTATAGCAATGACGATATTGTTGATATAATAAGATCAACAACTTCTCTTGATGCAGCTCAAGTCCAAAGAATTATTGGTACAACCGAAGTGTCTATCAGAATGCGAGAGCTTGATGCAGTAGAAAGAAACGCCCTTCTTGATGCACTTGCTGATTTTTTCCCGAACGGGGAACTTCTTGATATGGACGTAATAAGCCCAACAGTAAGCGGTGAGATGCAAAGAACTGCCATAACAGCGTTTTTACTTGCTTGTGCCCTTATGCTTGTGTACATTACGTTTAGATTTAAAGATATAAGAACCGGCGGGACAACTATTCTTGGGCTTGTACATGACGGTCTTATCGTTCTTGCTGCTTATGCGATACTTAGAATACCGCTTAACACAGCATTTATCGCTGCTATATTAACTGTTATAGGATATTCAATAAATGCGACGATTGTTATATTTGACCGTTTGCGTGAAAATAAAGCACTCATGAAAAAGAGCAGCAACGCAGAGCTCATGAACACAAGTGTTACTCAAACACTAAAGCGTTCGATTTACACATCGCTAAGCACTCTTTTTACAGTAGTTTGTCTTTATATATTGGGAGTCAGCTCCGTTAGGGACTTTACTCTTCCGATAATCGTCGGTATTATCTCAGGAACATATTCATCAACTTGCTTAGTCGGACCGATTTGGTACGAATTATCTAAAGATAAGAAGGATAAAAAAGCACCGCAAGCATAGATGTATAATAAACTAATCAAAGCCGCAGAATATACAATTCTGCGGCTATATAAAATTTAGGGGTGTACAATTTTGGATAAAAAACTTGTATCTTTCAATTTAAGGAACATGATAATTACTGCGCTTCTTATCGCCTTAGGTGTTGTTCTCCCGATAATGTTCCACGGAGTCGCCAACGCAGGCAGGATATTTCTACCAATGCATATCCCGGTTCTTTTAGCAGGATTAGTTTGCGGTCTGCCGCTTGGTTTGATAAGCGGACTTTTAACCCCTCTTCTATCACATTTTCTAACAGGTATGCCGCCTTCGCCCATTTTGCCTTCTATGATGATTGAATTAGCAGTTTACGGAGCAGCAGCAGCGATCTTAATACGCTTTATTCGCACAAAAGACACATATGCAAACATACATATTTCATTGCTTGGCGCAATGATTGCCGGCAGAATTGCTTTCGGGCTTATGAATACTCTTATTTTTAATGTGGGTAATTATTCTATGCAAATTTGGATGACTTCTGCGTTTGTAACAGCTTTGCCGGGCATAGTAATTCAAATTGTGTTAATCCCTATTATCGTTATTGCACTTTGGAAAGCGAAATTGATCGAAATTTAAAAACTGAACTAAAATCTGTGCGATTTTTTTAGAAATCAGTATTATTTTTTAGTAAATCCTACTAGACAAAAGTCCGCTTATGGTATAGTATATACGTGGTGGACTTTTTTGATTAATCTACATTATAAGGGGTACTAATTATGGGGTTAACTGCTCCTAATAGGACATGGGCAGAAATAAATTTAGATAATATAGTGCATAACTATAAGGAATTTTGCCGTATCACAAATTTAGGAAACAAAAGCACTAGAGTTATGTGCGTTATTAAAGCCAACGGCTATGGTCATGGCTCGGTTTTGCTCGCAAAAAGACTTGAAAAAGACGGCTGTAACGCTTTTGGAGTTGCAACGCTTGATGAAGGTCTTGAACTAAGACGTGCAGGCATTTCATCATTTATTTTACTGCTTAACCATATCGCAGAAGACAGAATAAATGAAGCACTTGAAAATAATCTTACCATGACTGTTTTTTCAAAGTCAATGGCTAAAGCTATATCTGACTTAACTAAAAAACCGACCCAAATACACATTAAAACAGATACAGGCATGACTCGTGTTGGGCTTAACCCTAATGAGGCGCTTGAAGCTGTTCAATACATATATTCGCTTCCCAATATCGAAATTGAAGGTATTTTTACGCACTTTTCATCAGCTGATGAAACTGACAGGGCGTATACAAACATGCAAATTGATCGCTTTAACAGGATTTTTTCTGAAATCAAAAATGCAGGCATTAACATTCCAATAAAACATGCCGCAAATTCTGCTGCTTCGATTATGTACCCGGAAGCTTATTTTGATATGGTCAGAGTTGGAATATCTCTTTACGGCTGTTATCCTTCAGAAGAGGTTGATAAATCACGCATTGACCTAAAGCCTTGTATGCAGCTTAAAACCCAAATTATTAGACTAAATGACGTAGAACCGGGGGTTGCTGTCAGCTACGGAAGGCTCTTTACCACGGAAAGAAAATCAAAACTTGCAACCATACCTGTCGGTTATGCGGATGGAATAAGCAGGGTCTTGGCAACAAAACTCGCAGTGCTCGTAAACGGACAAGTTGCTCCTGTTGTTGGTAAAATTTGCATGGATCAATGCGTTGTTGATGTAACCGATATCACCGGTGATATAAATGTATCTGATGAAGTTGTAATATACGGCGAGCAAAACGGCAAATTTATCCCCGTAGAACAAGTCGCAGCACAAATGGGTACAATCAACTACGAAATCCTCTGCCTTACATCAAGGCGGGTTTTACGGTATTACACTGAAAACGGAAAAATTACTTCTATGGTTAATTTTCTTGAATAAGCACACCATAATATCATATATAACGCTATAGCGTCTGTAAGAAATTTTGAACTATGTAACCAACAGGTAATTGCAGCCCTTGTTGCGGCTCAGGAATCAGGGCTCGGATATCAGAAATCGGATATCTGGAATTTGATACCTGAACTCTGAAGTCTGGTACGCGGCTAGATGTAATTTACTGGTTAATATAAAAGGCAGTCGATTAACCTTGTTTCAACTGGTTAAATGGACTCCCTAAAACAAAAAGGAGAATGAACTATGAGAAATGTAAAAGTAGCAATTTGGGGCTTTGGCGCAATGGGTAGAGGCGCTGCTGCTATGTTACTCCAAAAAAAAGGCGTTGAAATCGTAGGTATCGTTAACAGAAGAAGCGACGTTGGCAGAGAAATGCACGAAGTTTTGGGCGTTAAAAAAGGCGATCATCCTGAAGTTATCATAACTAACAAAGTAGAAGACGTTATTTTTGAAAAAAGCTGTGACGTTGTATTCAGCGGCACTGATTCTTTCACAAAAGACGCTTTTGACAAAATTAAGTTAGTTCTTGAAAATAAAATCAACTGTGTTTCTATCGCAGAAGAAATGGCTTGGCCACAAATTCAACAACCTGAACTTGCAGCTCAGCTTGACAAAATTGCTAAAGAAAACGGCGTAACTGTTTTAGGAACAGGCATCAATCCTGGATTTATCATGGACTACCTTATAGTAGCTCTTTCAGGTGTTTGCGAAAACGTTACCGGCATAACTGCTAAAAGAGTTAACGACCTTTCTCCATTCGGTGCATTTGTTATGCAAGAGCAAGGCGTTGGTATTTCTGTAGAAGAATTTGAAAAGAGAAAAGCATCAAACTCTATGACAGGTCATGTTGGATTCCCGGAATCTCTTGGTATGATTGCAGAAGCTCTTGGTGTTAAGCTTGACAAATATGAGCAAACACAAGATCCTATCATCTCTAAAACACACAGAGAGCATCCTCATGCTAAAGTTGAGCCTGGAACACTTGCAGGTATTCGTCAACAAGCTTTTGGTTATGTAAACGGTGAAAAATTCATCTCTCTTGACCATCCTCAACAAATCCATCCACATATGGAAAACACTAACACAGGAGACTATATCAACATTAAAGGTACTCCTGACATAAATATCTCAACTAACCCTGAAATTCCGGGTGGTATCGGAACATTTGCGATGGCTGTTAACATGATGCCTCATGTTATCAACGCAGAGCCTGGTCTTGCAACTATGCTTGATCTTCCTGTTCCAAGAGCAATCCTTGGAGACTTCAGACAATTCATCAAAAAACTTGACTAATTAACAAATCAGAATACTTTGATGAGAGTGTTGCAAGGGTAAATCCCCTTGCAACACTTCAGTTATTTATGGCGTATTAAGCGTTTTAACGCTAAAACGATGATATCTTTTAAGGAGGCAAAGACATGCAAGGCAAAAAAGGTCAATGGGTACAAATTCATAATATAGTTCTTCAGCCGGCAGACCGCGCACCACAGGTTCCGGACGATACAAAACAAACACCTTTAGTAATGTGGGTTAAAGGCTACTTAAATGCTGATGCTGAAGTTAACAAAGAATGTGAAATTACAACCGTTACAGGCAGAACAGTAAAAGGAATTTTAGACGAAGTTGAGCCTTCATATTCACATGACTTTGGGAAATACGTTCCCGAACTCGATATAATCAGAGATCAAGTAAGAAAGGCATTGGGGGTGTAGCGATATGAAAGATATGTCTTATGCGGGCGTAATGAGCCGTAGAAATGAAATCATGAAGCAATCAATTGGTATCGACTATTCCGATTTTGAAACAGCAGGTATCTCTTTCGACTACGAAAAAATGATGCGTGAAGCAGGTTATACGCTTGAAGAAATCGTTAAAATTCAAACGGATGTTTCCGTTGGAAATACTCCTATTATAGAGCTTCCAAACATTACGGCTCTTGCAAGAAAAGTATCAAAAACAGGTCAAGCAGCTCGTATTTTTATTAAAGACGAAGCTTGCAACCCATCCGGAAGCTTTAAAGCAAGACGTGCGGCAAACGCTGTATATCATGCTAAAAAGCTTGGATACAAAGGAGTTTTGACCGCAACAAGCGGTAATTATGGTGCAGCAGTTGCATCTCAAGCGGCTAAGCACGGTCTTAAATGTATCGTTGTTCAAGAATGCTACGACTCTAAAAAAGTAGGACAGCCTGAAATCCTTGAAAAACAACGTGCTTGCGAAGCAATGGGCGCAGAAGTTGTTCAGCTTTCAGTCGGACCGGAACTTTTCTATACATTTTTAGCTCTTTTAGAAGAAACAGGATATTTCAACGCTTCTTTGTACACTCCTTTCGGTATCGCAGGCGTTGAGACACTCGGCGCAGAAATCGCTGCACAATTTATGGAAAAACACAAACGTCATCCGGATGTTGTTTTAGTAACACATGCAGGCGGCGGAAATGTAACGGGAACAGCAAGAGGACTTATAAAAGCAGGCGCAACGAACACTCAAGTAGTTGGTGCAAGCGTTGACCTTTCAGGTCTTCACATGGCTTCTGACCAAGCATTTAACAGAAAGTCATTTACAACCGGTCATACAGGCTTCGGTATACCTTTTGCGACACTTCCGGATCGCTCAGACGTTCCAAGAAATGCAGCAAGAAGCCTTCGCTATCTTGACAGATATCTTTTGGTTAAGCAAGGCGAAGTATTCTACATGACAGAGGCATTATCAGCTCTTGAAGGTCTTGAAAGAGGACCGGCGGGTAACACATCTCTTACAGCTGCTTTTGTTCTTGCACAGGAAATGAAAAATGACGAAATGATCGTTGTTCAAGAAACAGAATACACAGGAGCAGGCAAACATCAAATGCCACAGCTTTCGTTCGCTAAGAAAAACGGAATTGAAATTAAATTTGGCGACCCTGAAACAGAAGTACCGGGTACAAACATCGTTATTCCGGATGATCCATCAAAAATTAAAATAAGAGACTTCGACCTAGACAGAGCAAGAAAATCTTGCATCAAAAACAGCCTGGCAGCGGCAGGCGTTAAAGAAGTTTCAGATGCTGAGATTAAATATTTAGCAGAAGAAACAAAGTCTAGCGAAGATTTCGTTAAAGAAGCAATTAAGAGTTTGCAGGCGTAAGGAGAGATTTACGATGAAACGACAAGATGATTTTAGTACCAGAAGAGAACATTTAAAAAATCTGACAGATGAGCAGCTTTATGAAAAATTTTGGTCTCTTGCTGGAGAAATAGTTCAGCCTATGCTTGATTTGGGATATAAAAACACAACTCCATCCGTTGAAAGAAGTATCTTACTTCGTATGGGCTTTTCAAGCCTTGAAATTAAGCCTATTGTTGAAGGTGTTATGAACAAAGGTCTTATGGGAAAAGGATGCGGCAACGTCATTTGGCGTCTGGCTGAGAAAAAAGGCGTAAGCGTGAGAGAAGCAGGATTGCTGCTTGCTGATGGCAAGGAATGGGATACTGTGGATTCACTGTTTTAGGAGGAAGTGACCGATATGAAAATTGAACCTAACAAAAAAATAGATTTACGTGAACTACTTAAAGATCTTGACAAATACACACCAAAACGCCGTGGTTGGCATTGGCGTGACAATCGCAACGTTAAAAGACAAGTTGGCGATTTTGAATTTTTTGAAACATCAGATGGGCTTAAAAATTCCATGCCTCTTCCCGGGGCAAGAGGTTTAGGCGGTATTGATCCTCAACCGGATTGTGTTGTTACAACAGAAATAGCATCCGGTCGTTTTGAAGATGACATCAGAAGAATGAGAATGGCAGCTTGGAACGGGGCTGACCACATAATGGTTATCAGAACTGCCGGTCAGTCACACTATGACTCGCTTATTGAGGGAACACCTCAAGGTATCGGCGGTATAACTATTACAAGAAAACAAGTAAGAGCAACAAGAAAAGCTATTGATGCAATTGAAGAAGAAGTTGGTCGTCCGATTAATTTCCACTCATACATCTCTGGCGTTGCAGGCCCTGATATCGCTGTTATGTTTGCGGAAGAAGGTATTAACGGTGCGCATCAAGACCCTCAATACAACGTTCTTTACAGAAATATCAACATGGTTAGAAGCTTTGTTGACGCTTGTGAAGCGAAGAAAGTTATGGCTTGGGCAGATATTTTACAAATCGACGGCGCACATAACGCAAATGCAACGGCAATGAAGGCATGGAAAGTTATGCCTGAGCTTATGGTTCAACATGCTATCAACTCAATCTTTTCTGAAAAAGTTGGTGTTAAGCCTGAAAACATTGCTCTTTCAACTGTTCCGCCGACAGCTCCTCCTGCACCTTCTATGAGACTTGATCTTCCATATGCGGTTGCTCTTAGAGATTTCTTCAAAAAATACAAAATGCGTGCTCAACAACACACAAAATATATGGAATCGGATATGCGTGAAGCAACTGTTACACATACGTTAAACCTTGTTCTTTCAAGGCTTACAAGTGCTGATATCCAATCAACAATCACGCCTGATGAAGGAAGAAATGTTCCTTGGCACTATAACAACATTGCGGCGATTGACACAACAAGGCAAGCACTTAACGGCATGGATGGGCTTCGTGAAATGGTTACTTTAAACCGTGACGGCATTTTAGGCACAGAAATCCGCGAGCTTAAAGAAAGAGCGATACTCTTTATGGAAGAAATTCTTGCATCGGGCGGTTATTTCAACGCTGTTCAAGAAGGATTCTTCATTGACAGCGGTTATTACCCAGAGCGTAACGGCGACGGAATCCCTCGTATGATTGATGATGGCGTTGGCGCAGGTATGATTTTTGAACGTGATGAGGACTATTTTGCTCCGGTATCTGTTCATTACGGATATAACAACGTGCCAAAACAATTCAAAAACCCATCAGAAGCAATCGGCGGCGACACTTTCGAAGACCGCTCAAAAATTATCTATATTGATGAACTTGATGAGTTTGATAACGTTAACACTCGCCTTAGCGAAGTTGCTAAATATTTCGACTCCCCACTTCTTAAGCCGGAAGTTGAATGGGCAGCAGATGGTATTGTTACAACGACTATCTTCCTTACTTGTGATGAAAGAACTGCTGAATTTGCGGCAATTAAATGCGGCGAAAAAATGGGTCTTGAAGACGTAACGGTTGTTCACAAACGTTGTATCCATCCATCAGAAGGTACATTGGTTGAAATCAAAGGTAAAGTTACGTTTGAAATCGATAAAAACGAACTTGTTATCCCGGAAAAAATCCCAACACTTTCTGAAGAAGAAATCCGTGCGGATTTAGCGGCTACTCCATTTAAGATTGTTGCAGGCACTGTCGGAAACGACGAGCATTCTGTTGGTCTTAAAGAAACGCTTGATATTAAGCACGGAGGTATTGAAAAATACGGCATTAAATACACTTATCTTGGAACTTCTGTTCCTGTTGAAAAGATGGTTGATGCGGCTATTGAAGAGAATGCAGACGCTATTTTAGTTTCAACAATTATAACTCATGACGACATTCACACTAAGAACATGCAAAAAATCCATGATCTTTGCGTGGAAAAAGGCGTTAGAGATAAAGTCTTCTTAGTTGCAGGCGGAACGCAAGTTACTAACGAAATCGCTAAAGAAGCAGGCATGGACGCAGGCTTCGGACGTGGTACAAAAGGTATCGAAGTTGCAAGCTTCCTTGTAAAAGCAAGACGCGAGAGATAGCTGATGAACAGGGGCACGGCAGTTGCTGTGTCCCTGTTGCCGTTAAAGTGAAATCTCATATAATAATAACATGCTCTAACGCTAGAAAGGAAACAACTAATATATGAATGTTGATGTGTTAGTTGCTGAAATAGGCAGCACAACAACGGTAGTAAACGCTTTTAATTTTAACCCCGAAATATTTATTGGTCAAGGGCAAGCGGCAACAAGCGTGCTTGACGGCGACGTAACAATCGGGCTCAAAAATGCTGTAAAAGACTTGGAAGTCAAACTCGGCGAAGCAGTTGAATGGAACGAAATGCTTGCAGCAAGTTCCGCTGCCGGCGGGTTAAAGATGTGCGTTCATGGGCTTGTTTATGACATGACGGTCAGGGCGGCGAAAGAGGCGGCTCTTGGTGCGGGTGCGGTTTTGAAATTTGCAACCGCAGGGAAGCTTATGCGAACCGACATCGCAAAGGTTAAAGAGCAAAATCCAAACATCATATTGGTAGCAGGCGGCGTTGACTATGGCGAACGTGAAACTGCTATTCATAATTTTGAAAAGCTGACGGATGCCTACCCTAACATACCGTTTATCTATGCCGGAAACGTCCAAAACCATGAAGAAATCAAGCTTATTTCGGAAGAAAAAGATATCCGTGTTTACATTACTGAAAATGTTTATCCAAACGTTGATGAATTGAATGTTGAACCAACACGTAAAATAATCCAAGATGTTTTTGAAGAACATATCATCCATGCGCCGGGAATGTCTGAAATTCGTACGATGATTAAAGGCAAGATTATGCCAACACCCGGAGCGGTTATGGCGGCGGCGAAAATGCTCGCCGAAGAAATAGGCGATTTAATTGTTTTTGATGTTGGAGGGGCAACAACGGACTTACATTCTGTAACAGAAGGTTCTCCCGATATAACAGAGATGATGATAAGCCCTGAACCGACTGCAAAACGCACTGTCGAGGGAGATTTGGGCGTATTTGTAAATATCCCGCATATCGTTGAGAAAATCGGACTCGAAGAGCTGAAAAAGGAATTTCTAAATGTGGAAGAGCTTATCGAAAACGCAAAACCAATTCCCGAAACGGATATTGAGAAGGCGTTTATTGAGAAATTAACTCAAACAGCCGTATCAAACGCCCTTAAAAGACATGCAGGCAAATTAGTTGACTTTTACGGACCGTCGGGCAAAAAAACAATGGCTTCAGGTAAAGATTTGACTGCTGTTAAATATTTAGTAGGCACGGGCGGCGCACTTACACGGCTGCCAAACAGAATTGATATAATGAAAAATCTTTTAGAACCTAGAACAAGTCCACGGCTTGGACCTAGAACCGATGCTGAAATTTTGGTTGACAACCACTATATAATGGCATCGCTAGGGGTTCTCTCTGCAGCTTACAAGGGTGAAGCTTTAAATTTGATGAAACAAAGTATAGGAATATAGGGGGGTACGCTATGAAATATCCAGCTCTGATTACAAATAAAGCAAAGCTGACTGAAAATATTCATACAATTAATAAATTTTGCAATGATCATTTAAAAAAATATTGTGCGGTAACGAAATGCTTTTGTGCTAATCCCGAAATCGTTGATGTCTACTACAAAGCAGGAGTTCGTGAATTTGCAGATGCAAGAATACCAAACCTTAAAAGAATCAACTATCCTGATGTAGCAAGATGGCTTCTGCGTCTGCCGATGCTTTCAGAAATTGAAGATGTCGTTAAATACTCAGACATAAGCTTAAACTCGGAAGTAAAAATAGTTGCAGCTCTCTCAGAAGCCGCTTTAAAACTTGGCAAAAAACATAAAATCATTCTGATGATTGATGTCGGTGATTTGCGTGAAGGCGTTCTGGCTGAAAATGCGGTTGAAACTGCGGGCGAAATGCTTAAATACGAGGGCATTGAGCTTTACGGCATAGGTGTTAACTTTAACTGCTTCGGCGGAATCATTCCGAATGTTGAAAACGTATCAATTGTAACAGAAAAGGCAAGAGAAATTGCTGAGAAATATGGTATTGATATACCAGTCATTTCCGGCGGAAACTCAGGCTCAATGCATCTTTTAACAGATCAGACAATGCCGTCCGAGGTTAACTATCTCCGCCTTGGCGAGGTTGTGTTCTTCGGACGAGAGACTTCATATCAACAGCTTATTGAAAACATGCACGAAGACATCTTCAGGCTTGAAGTTGAAATTATTGAGCTACAGAAAAAGCCGTCAATGCCAATAGGTGAAGCAGGGCTTAATGCTTTAGGTGAAAAAGTTACGTTCATTGACAAAGGTGATATGTTACGTGCAATCGTTGCTTGCGGTCGTCAAGATGTTTACATGGATAAAATTACACCACTTGATGAAAAAATCGAAATTCTTGGTCAGTCAAGCGATCATATGATTATCGATGTGACACATTCTGATAAAAAGTATGAAGTTGGTGACGCTATTAGCTTCTCAATCTCTTATGCCTCACTGCTTTCCCTTTCTACCTCAGAATATATTTACAAATTATATGAATAACATAATCCATTAGGGGGGATATCCATGATAAGCAATTTGAATCTTAATCAACCTTTATTTGCGACAAACTTAATCAAGAATAAGAACAAAAACGTTTCATCCGGAAACAATTTTGATTCATTTGATACCAATATTGCAATCTTAAACGGTGATGCACTTGTATCTGCGAGCATACGGTTGCCGGGCGACGGGAGGATATCTGCTTCTGTTTTTAGATCAGAAAGCTTCTCGGTGGATAACCCTACTATGCTTGTAAAGGGGATTAATGCCTGCGGTACACCTTTTGAAGTTGAAGTAAATATAAACGAAATTAACCCGCAAGATGCTTCTTTTGTTGAAATGTTTGCGCTTGATGGTTATTTTGAAAGTAAAGGATTGAATTTAGGCTCCACGCGTAATGCTGTTATTGGAATGATATCGCAGGAAATGAGTGGTGAATCATTTGGTCTTGTGGATGCGTTTACAAATCTAAATTTCATATCTCCGCTTAAAAAAATGTTGAATACACAACGCAGCCATGGAGATTGGGAAAGTTATTTAAGGCTTAACTATATAATTGATACTTTATTGCAATTTGGACAGTAATAAGGTACATTATAATTGATGAATAGCCGCCTATACATCTTGACATTACCCGCCTACAGTAGTAATATTACTATGCAGGTTCGAAGCTTGTCCAACGATAAGCAAAACTACTTACTTATTGCTTATTGCTTATTGTTGGTCAGTCTTTGACTTTAAAATTAAAAATCACATATATTTAAGGAGGAATTATTTTGGCATCATCAAAACAAGTAATTGACCAAACCGAAAAGTTCAGTGCGCATAACTACAAACCTAAAGAGGTAGTTTTCGCATCTGGTGACGGCGTTATCGTAAAAAACCCTGAGGGCGAAAAGTTTTTTGACATGCTTAGCGCATACTCAGCTCTTAACTTTGGTCACAAACATCCTGAGCTTATCCAAGCTGCTAAAGACCAACTTGACAACGTAACATTATCTTCAAGAGCTTTCTACAACAACCTTCTTGGCGAATTTCTTGAAAAACTTTGCTCTATGACAGGCAAAACTAAAGCTTTACCTATGAATACAGGTGCTGAAGCTGTTGAAACAGCTCTTAAAACTGCAAGAAGATGGGGTAACTTTGTTAAAGGCGTAGAAGACGGCAAACAAGAAATCATCGTTTGCAGCGATAACTTCCACGGCAGAACTCTTGCTATTATCTCAATGAGCACTGATCCTGTTGCAAGAAAAGGCTTTGGTCCTTTCCTTCCCGGCTTTAAAGTAGTTGAATATGGTAACTTAGCAGAGCTTGAAGCGGCAATCAATGAAAACACAGTTGCTTTCCTTATGGAACCAATCCAAGGTGAAGCCGGCGTTAAATGTCCACCGGCAGGATTCATGAAAAAAGCTTATGAACTTTGCAAAAGCAAAAACGTTCTCTTTATTGCTGACGAAGTTCAAACAGGTTTTGCAAGAACAGGCGATATGTTTGCAGTTCAACATGAAGGCTTTGAACCAGACATCTACATCTTTGGTAAAGCTTTAGGCGGCGGCGTTATGCCTATTTCAGCTGTTGTTGCTAACGAAGATATCCTCGGCGTATTTACTCCGGGTTCTCACGGTTCAACATTTGGCGGAAATCCTCTTGCTTGTGCTGTTGCTCTTAAAGCTATGGAAATTCTTCAAAGAGACAACTACCCACAAATGGCTAAAGAAAAAGGCGAATATTTCATGAGCAAACTTCGTGAAATTAAAAATCCTAAAATCGTTGATGTTAGAGGTCGCGGTCTTCTTATCGGCGTAGAGTTCAATTGCGATGCTGCTCCTTATGTTAAAAAACTTATCGCAGGCGGCGTCTTAGCAAAAGAAACTCATGAAACGACTATCAGATTTGCTCCTCCTGTTGTAATAACTAAAGAGCAAATTGACGAAGCTATTGAAGTTATTAAAAAAGCTTTTGCTGAATAGTATTTAGCAGTAATCAATAAATATATTTAACTGTTTTCGCTAAAATAAAAAGCATCCTCGTCGTTTTTCACAACGAAGATGCTTTTTGTTTTACTCTAATTCACCAAATATGTAGTTTCAAGATAGCTAAATTTATATCCAATCCATTCACTAATATCAATAATGTGTTTATTCTCCGGATGATGAGCAACGTATGCTTTCTCAAAATCTAAATTTTCAAATAATTTTTTATACATAGCTGCATACAGCCATTTTCCTAGACTGCGCCCTCGATATCGGCGGTCAACGCCTACCATAAATTGATAAGGAAATCTTTGGTCTGCCTCGTTCACAGATACATTTGTTTTAGCGATCATTTCATTGTTCTCGTTGAAAACCATATAGCAATGATGCGCAAAGCCTCTTTTGATACGCAATTCATTACGCTGCCTTTGTATTTCAGGCGTTATAATAAATCGCTCATAGCCATCTTCTTTCTCATCTGCCATATCCTTCATAGTTTCTGTAAATAATTCACAATACTGTTCAATATATTCCTCCGAAATAATGTCTGTATACTTAATATAAAGATCACTATTTTTTGTTTGATATTCATCTATAGATTTATTTAGCAGGTCTATATCAATATTCTCTTTTTTCAAAGTATAAATATTAGCTTTTAAATTTACTTTATGGGGACGCCCCTTAATCATTTCTTCTAGCTCATTATTGTAAATAATTATCGCAAATTGATTATACTGCAATAATTTTTCATCAATAAACTGATTCAAGCAGCTTATTAATAGCTTATCAATTTTCGAATCGCATAAATATATCGTTAATTTATACTGCTCTTTTCCATTCCAATCAGAGAATTTAATAAAGCTCAAAGTTCCACATATTGAAGAATTGTTCTTGATTACAAACAGCTCATTTTCATTTTCAACAAATGTTGTTAAATATAAATTTCTATATTCATTGACGTCCCTAAATCGCTTTAAAAAGTTATACTTCACAACTATAGCACCATCAATTGAATACAGCTGTTTCAATTCCTCTACTTTCAAACAATCAACATCAATTTTGATTATTTCATAAGCTTCTTTAATCATATGAAACCTGCTTCCCAAATTTTATTTTATTGTTATTACCCTTGCAATAGAATTCTAACAAACGCAGGAATTACAAACGACAAAACCGCCGCAGTCGCAATTCCCGCAAAAATTCCAAAAATGATCAAAACCGGAAGATATATCATAAGCGCAAAGCTTCCGATTATAAAGCTTACAGCTATAAACTGACCAATGTTATGAAATATCGCACCGAAAACACTCAAAATGACATATGTTGACTTATCTTTTAGCAAAACTAAAACAAAACACATAACTAAAACAGAAAAAAGTCCCCCGGTCAAGCTTAAAAAGCCTGCTGTCATCCCCCTTATCAAGAAAACGAACAGCCCCTTCAAGACTGCGAGCATAAAAGCTTCTCTCTTGCCTATGAAAATAAGCGAATACATCACAAAAATATTTGATAAGCCAAGCTTTGCGCCAGGAGGAAAAAACGGGATTGGGGGAAGCATATGTTCTAAGTATGACAAAATCACGCACATTGAAAAAAACAGTGCCAACAATACTGTCTTTTTTGTTTTAGGCAAATTTTTATTATTCCATTCAACTTCGGATTTATTGTACAATAACATCGTGCTCCCGGCTGTCTGACGTGCCTCTTATTCTTATAATAATTCCATTAGGCAAGCAAGCAGCGGATTGCCCTGCTCTGTTAAGTTTTCCTGTTCTCATACACACTTTGTCCGGACAGTCAGAGTAGTAAAAATATATATTACCGCCAGAATCAGTTCTAATGACTACATTTTCAGCTTCGGAAAAGGAAAATATACCCTCCCCTAACGATAAATCTATCTCAGCAAGCAACTGATTATAGTAATAAACGAACGCTGTATTATCACCTCTTGTATTTGTTGCATTTAAAATAAAAATTACAGCAAAACAGGTTGATATCAAAACAGTTATTACGATTAAATCGCGCAGGCAACACATTTTCATAGCTCTGCTGCCTTACGGTATTCACGCTTAAAATCATCCAATATCACATTTAAATCGGACAAATAGCCGTTAATTCCACCATCAATCTTATTTATACGAGCATGTTCAAGCTTTACAAGACCACTATCAGGAGCTAATTGAATTGCCTTTTTTATCGCAACCCTCGCTCTTGAATTATCATGGTTTAGTCGGCAATATTTCGCAAGATTAACATATAGCGAAAAATCCTCTCCATCAATTTTAATTGCCCGCTCTATCGCATTTATTGCATTAGGCAGCTTATAACTGCTTGCTGATATTTCCGCATATTTGATATAACAACGTTTATCCATTGGAACAACTTTTTCCAAACAGGATAAAGCCCTTTCAAAAGCGAATTGTTGTGCATACACATCTGCAAGTCTACATGCAAAGTGAGGTAAATGCGCTGCATAAGAGCTTTTATGTGATTCTGTAAGTTCAAATGCTTTCAAGAACCAATTTACAGCTTCATTCAAGCGTCCATTTTCAAAGTCCATTTCACCATGAAGATAAAAAACCAAAGGGTTATTATTGCAAATTTCTTCGACTTGAGATAGCATTTCTGATGCTTTTGTAAAGTCATGAGCATATATTGCAGCTTCCGCAAGATTAAGCATTATATCAACATTATATGAATCAAGCCCCAAATCTAAAGCATCTTCAAAATAAGAAACAGCCGTGTCAAATTTATAAAGTCTTACAAAGGCTATGCCTGTGTTGTTTAACAATTCAGCACTTTTAAAAAGCTCGTTTGCCCGCTTATATAAAATTACAGCTCTATCCGGCATGTTTTGCTCAAGTAAAAAATCGGCTCTAAGTTTTAAATTTTCCCATTCAAAGTCACGTTCCCAGTTTGATATATCTGTCTTTATAAGGCAGATATCTTCATCACTAAAGTAGTCAGTCAAAGTTAGAAACGATATAATCATTTTTGTATAGCTGCTTATTATCGAAATGCGTGCGACTTTTTCAGCTAAATAAGAAAGCCCTGCATCAACAGCCAGCCAACTTATAAACTTCGGAGAAACAATATCCTCTGAAGATTCACGCCAATAATGATAGACGTGATAAAGTGCTTCCTCAAAGGAGTAAACGTTTATGCCTGTCACAACGAATGAATATGGAGTTTTAGCCGATTTATCAGAAACCGGAATAATTAGTTGAGACATTTTATGCTCCTATTGTTATATTTCCTCTACCCTAACCAAATCAGCAATACTCTCAGCAATATCATCAAGTATATCAAAGAAATCAGAGCTCATATTATAATACTTGCCGTTTGGCTCTGTTAAAGGTTCGTAACATTCTAAACTTTCAGCATCTCTCTTTGCAACAACGTAAGTTGTAATGTTTTTTGATTCAAGCATTAAACAGATGTCTTCAACATATTTTTTGCTCTTAGTAGGAACATGTGCAGGGGCGTCGGTTATTAGTATGAATATAGTTTTTTCGACGTTTGAATCAATTCTTTCTGACATAACAAGCTCAACGCCTGTTTCTAAAGCATCAAGGGAGGATTCTGGAATATCGCCGCCAAACGTTCTTGGAATATTTTGAACCTGTTTTTGGAATTTAGATATATCATTTGTAAATTTATAAACTGTTGGTTTTTCTTTCTCATAAAGATCTCCATAACCTATAAGCCCAAGGCGGAAATCTGTGCCTTTTGAATTAAGTATTTCTGCAAATTTTATAGCCCTGTCCTTTACCCCGTTAATGTAAATGTCCATACTGCTAGTTGTGTCTATTAAAAATACGATGTTTACATTCGAAAGTGCGGATGACAGCCTATCCTCCCTTGGCGGAGGCGGTGATGATTTTGTTCTGTCAAACTCTGCCATCTCAATTTTTCCTGTTGACAGGTCTTTTACGAAAACTTCAAACAGGTTATTTTCATCAATCGAGTAAGTAATTTCAAATTTTGATGTTCCGGTAAGTCCTGAAAACAAAACTGAGCCTATATATTTGCGGTCTTTTTCATACCTTTCATCCCACTGATAAACATCAACACTGACCGTCTGTGCGCCTATCGCATTAACAAATTTGTCGTCTGAAATCTTACAAGGTATCGGTGTACCCATCGGGATTATAGGGATAAGAGACCGCCTCATAGTTGTCATATCAGTAATTGCTGCCATACCTATCGTTTGGCGGGCAACTTGACCAATTTTAACAATACTGTTTGGCAAATGCGTTAAATAGTTATATATTGCGGCACCCATAGCGACGCTTTTAGCCGGGTCTGTCGCTCTGTATGGCTCCTTTAAGAAACCGGCAACCATTCGCTTAACCATCGGGATAAGCGTAGAACCGCCTACCAGTATTACTTTTGAAATTTCATCAGCTTCTTTGCCTGCACGACGAAGGGCTTCTTCAATGATTTCACGAGTACGGTCAACATATTGTCGAATCAGTGCCTCAAACTCTTCACGGCTTATATCAAATGTAAGGTTTTTTGGTACGCCATCATAAATAATAAGCGGGTTTATTCTAACTGTAGCATTATTTGCAGCAGAAAGTTTTATTTTTGTTTGCTCTGCCTCATGTTTAAGCTTTTGAATTGCACGATTACGCTCAATACTGTCTAATGCATCAATATTTATGCCTGTATCATCTTTAAAGCGTTCCTTCATATATTTTATAAGCTCAGAATCAAAATCATCCCCTCCGAGCTCCATATCGCCTACATCTGAAAGCTCTTGGAATATTTCTTGTCCGTCATAATCACTCGAAACCTCTAAAACACAGGCGTCAAAAGTTCCGCCGCCGAGATCGTAAACTAAAAGTGTTTGAGCATAATTTTGCTTATACCCATACTCAATAGCAGCCGCCAACGGCTCTGATAATAAGTAAACATTTTCAAACCCCGCTAAAAGTCCGGCTTGCTTTGTTGCAAAAATTTGCCGATCATTAAAGTATGCCGGGTGCGTTATAACAACTTCCGAAAAAGTTTCTCCGCTTTCTTCCTCGGCAGCTTGCTTTAATTTATAAAGTATCTGTGCGCTGACCTCTTCGGGTCTTATTTCATCATCACCAATAACAATAACTTCATCACTGCCTATAATACGTTTAACAGAACTAACCGTATCCTCCGGATATATTACTGCACCTGCTTTCGCTTCCGAACCAACAATTATCCCATCATCAGTATAGCTTACGACAGATGGAAGAACTTGATCACCGCCATCAATTGATACCACTTGAATTTCGTCGGTCTTGTCATTATAAATAACTGCGACTGAGTTCGTTGTGCCTAAATCTATTCCTAAGTATCCCATTTGCTTTCGCTCCTTAACAAGTCTTTAATCCCGCTTGGCTCAAACTCTTCCCCAAATCCCATGTCTTCGACACTACCTGCAACAAGCCCGCCTTCTTCGGTAACGGATAAAGTTATTTTAAGTTTGGTCTTACCGCTAGGGCGTTCAGGAAGCCCCTTTACATCAAATTCTCCAATTAACTTACATTTCTCTATTGTATCATCTTTATCGATCCGTTCAAGCACTTTAAGCTTAAATGTCGTCATATCCTCTAAAGTATCACCAGATAATGTAAACGTACGGCTCTTTTTTGCTAATACATACGGTGTTCCTCTCTTTATCAATGTAAAAAACTGTAGACCCAAAGGAGTAACAACTTCAAGACCTATATCATGAGGGACTACAACCTCAAATTCAACCATAGGACCTTCCGAAACAATATCCGGGTCACTTAAAAGACCCATTTTCATTGCCGCATAATATGCCGCACCAAGGGAAATATCAAGCGCAGGACGATCTGATGAATAAATCTTGCTTTCATCATTAAAAATCTCAACGAGAGTATCTCTTATCCATGGCATTTGAGAAGAGCCGCCTTCTAAAAGAACTCTATCAATTTCATCTGGCAAAATCGCACCAGCGTAAGCATCATGCAGTGCGCCAAGAGCAAGATCCTTTGTTTTTGATATGAAGCCTTGTATCAGCTCGTTAAGCCTATCTCTTGTAAATTGCTCAACAAATGGCGGCACACAGAACGTAAAAGGAATACGAAAACTTTTAACGCCTGAAAGTCGTTCTTTTGTTTCTCGAGACTTTATTATTAAGTCCGCCTGATTTTCTATATCAATATTTTCTTTCAGCTGTCCTGTCTTTTCTTGAATTATACGGTAACACTCTTCGGTAATAATATCATCAATATTGTCCCCACCATGAGCAGCTTCTCCGCCTTCGCTTATCACTTGCAGCTTTATTCGGGATTCATCTTTATCAACCACATGAAAAATTGTAATATCTAAAGTTCCGCCGCCGAAGTCAAAAACCATTATCTTTTCGCCTTTATTAAGGCTGTGCCTAAAATTATATGCTAACGCTGCCGCTTTTGGCTCTTCGATTAAGCAAATAAGGCTATCCGATAACCCTGCCAGTTCACAGGCATGAAGTGTCGCTTTTTTTGCAGCATCATCAAAGTCATATGGTACAGAAACAACAAGACCAACTATTTCTGCTTTTGGATTGAGATTATAACAGTGTTGTACTAGCTCTAGCAATATTTTGGCAGATATTTCTTCCGGTTTGTAACTGTCTTTACCAAGCACAACTTTTTCAGATGTACCCATTAGCCGCTTGATTGAGCGAACAGTCGTCCCGGGATAAATTTTCATTGATCGATAGGCTTCCTCGCCTATTACCCATTCGCTCTCACCCGTATAGGCATCTTTCCTAAATTGAACGACCGAAGGCATCGGGATTTTGCCAAAACCATTGCTTAAGTCAATGGCTTCCGGTTTTTTTGCAGCATTATCCCAATAGCTTATAACCGAATTTGTCGTTCCAAGGTCTATACCCAAAATATAGTAATTTTCGGGCAGATTACCTTTTTCCGTAATTAAATCTCTGTATTTTTCCCAACGCAAAAACTTCACTCCAAACACATTTTAACTGAGTATGCGTAATCTGTCTTTGGGAAAATTCCCCCAAAGCCTTCATCTGATAAAGTAACTTCAAGTTCCGACTGATTAACAAACTTAAGACCTACACTTAGTTTCATAGTTCCTTTTGGTCTTACAGGAAGCTCTGGAACTAAAATATGCTCAATCAGCTTAGGATCCGATTTAGTGCTGCTGCTTTTTGAATAGATATCAATATATACAGGAGTTTCAGTGCCTTCTGTTAATATAACGACCTGCCTATTAATTCCCGTAGATATATGAGATCCTTCTTCTATTAGCGGCAGAAATTTCATCTCATTATTGCTCTTTGCTAAAATGCCTATATCTGTAATCGATTTATAAAAATCATTAATTTCAACATTTTTCAACTTGCAAATTCCCATAGCTGACGCACCTATTAAAGCCGCACCTTCCGCATGTGCGCCGCTAGGACCTTTTTGGCACAAAATAGTACAGTCTTTAAAAAACTCTTTAACCATTTCTCTTGCCCAAAACATTTCAAAGCCGCTGCCGGCACAAAACACAATCGGTAGTACATCGCCATTATGTTTTGCAAATTTATCTAAAAACGAAGTAAGCCTGCGCCTATACCTATCAATCAACTGTTTAGATACTTCCGATGTTACTGTTTTACGAAATGGAGGGTATGCAAAATTATAATATAACTGAACAGGCTTCGTAAGTATCCCTTTTTGGAAGAACAAGTCTTTATGCGAACGGGAAAACTGCTCAAGCCGTGCTCTTGTTTCGTATGGGAAATTTTCTTCCCTAAGACCTGTTTCTTCACAGTAATATGTAGTTATAAGGGATAAAACATCATTTTCTATAGACGAAGTTCCTATCTCATCATCAAAGTCAAATGCATCAACTTTTGCGCTAACACAGTCATATCTTAAATCAACATCAAAAACCTTGCCGCGGAAAGCCCTGCTTCCATAGTCTAAAATAATGACTTTACCGTTTGTAAGACCTTCATCGTAAAGTATTTTAGCTAATATACACTCACTGTCAGATTTGAATAATATATCACCACTACCAAGCCCCGCATATTCAAGCGATTCGGAAAATTTTAGCTGAACATTTTTGCTAATATAATCATCACAGCTTATAACAACTTTCGATATCTCGGAATTTGGATTAATATAACATACCATCTCTAAAAGCTTTTTTACAAACATACTAAGAAGCTTGTACGCCGGATAATAAACATCTTTTATTTTAACACCTTCGCCGCATCTAAGAAGTGAAACAAGCCCTGAAATATTTATTTCGTCGCTGTCGCCTATATTCATAACGGCATTCTCACCAAACGCCCATTCATCTGCACCGGGGTTAAATTGAATCATGGTCGAAACAGCGGCGTGCCCATACCCGCCGCTAAAATCAACTATTTCTGCATTCTTAACCGCCGTGTTATAAACCGCAACACAGGATGAATTATCTCCTATATCGATACCAAGAATTAACCTAGAGCTGTTAAGATCTCTGTCGTTGTCATACAATATAATCAAACCTCACTTCGCCGCAATAACATTAGCTCTCAAAATAACAGTACCGCCTTGCTTATAACCGCAAAGAACTGTTTTGATTATCTGCCCTTTATCAAAACTGTCACTCTCTTCTGCGATAAGAACTTCATTTTCTCTGCTGTTAAACATTTCGTAAGGTTTAGGCTTTATAATTTCAATACCCGTGTTTTTAATTACCGAAAGAAGTTCTTCATAAACACCATTGACAAAGGCAGCAAACTCATTAACATCCTGATTTTCTGACTGTTCAAGCAAATTTATAGAATGGTTTATCATTTCTTCAAACGTTCCGATTTCAGACAAAATAATATCTCGCTTAAATCCAAAAATCAGTTCTGATAATATTTTTTCATAATCTGTTTTCTGTTTTAAAATGTCTTTTTTTATCTTGAATGAAATTTCAGAATCCCGCTTTAATGATTTTGCAAAGTCAGTTACGGACTCATCTTTTGAAAGTTCAACCCATTTTTCAAGACATTCTTTGAAGTTTTGTTCTTTATCTTCATCTGAAATATAAATATTGACTGGGTTTTTTGACTTAATTCGCATATATCCTCGCTTAAAATCATCCATACCCTCTTTTATACCGTCTTTTTTGATCCGGACAGTCTCTCTTATGCCTTCAATAATGGTTAAATCCCGCTTTTGGGCAGAAGAAGCCGTTATTTCATACTTTAATATTTTGCCAAACAGCATTTCCATCCTTTCAGATATCCGAAGCTGTTCATTAAATTGTGCAAGAAGAAGCTCCGACTTGCCGGCTAAAACATACCTATTAATAGTCTTTTCAAGCCAACTGTCCGCAAGCGGTTTAAAATATTCCCTAAGCTCACGATAAACATCACTATCATGACATAGCAAACCATCCGAATCATTAATAAATTCAGACATTTTTTTAATATCAGTGCTGCTATCAAAAGGAATAACTTTAGCCATGCCTACCCTCATTACTTACTACCTATTCACTATTACCTATCTAGGGCGTGTTCCCACTATCTGAAACGCTCATCTTTTTGCAGGTTTTGCGCCACTCTTCGTTAAAAATTCTTGAAATACGTTCAGTATTTCTGCAAATTTTTGCCTCGATTGACACAAAA